>NZ_JBMIOP010000009.1:0-25696 GCF_049197365.1 Mycobacterium sp. THU-M104 | reverse complement strand
GGGATCATTCCGTATTAACGGCCGGCCCGGCCGCCCACTAGGGTGGGCTCGTGACTTCTCACTATGACGTCGTCGTCCTGGGAGCGGGCCCCGGCGGATATGTCGCCGCCATTCGCGCCGCCCAGCTCGGCCTGAACACGGCCATCGTCGAACCGAAGTACTGGGGCGGGGTCTGCCTCAACGTCGGCTGCATCCCGTCCAAGGCGCTGCTGCGCAACGCCGAGCTGGCCCACATCTTCACCAAGGAGGCCACGACCTTCGGCATCGGAGGCGAGGCGACCTTCGACTACGGGATCGCCCATGACCGCAGCCGCAAGGTGGCCGAAGGCCGCGTCGCCGGCGTGCACTTCCTGATGAAGAAGAACAAGATCACCGAGATCCACGGGTACGGCAGGTTCACCGACGCCAACACCGTGTCGGTCGAGTTGAACGAGGGCGGCAATCAGGACGTCACGTTCGACAACGCGATCATCGCGACCGGCAGCAGCACCCGGCTGGTCCCGGGCACGTCGCTGTCGGCCAACGTGGTCACCTATGAGGAGCAGATCCTGTCCCGGGAGCTGCCGGAGTCGATCATCATCGCCGGAGCCGGGGCGATCGGCATGGAGTTCGGCTACGTGCTGCGCAATTACGGGGTCGACGTGACCATCGTGGAGTTCTTGCCGCGTGCGCTGCCCCACGAGGACGCCGAGGTGTCCAAGGAGATCGAGAAGCAGTTCAAGAAGCTGGGCGTCACGATCCGCACCGGCACCAAGGTCGAGTCGATCTCCGATCCTGGATCCGGTGGCTCGCAGGTCACCGTGACGGTCAGCAAGGACGGCAAGTCCGAGGAGCTCAGGGCCGCAAAGGTGTTGCAGGCCATCGGGTTTGCGCCCAACGTCGAGGGCTACGGTTTGGAGAGGGCCGGCGTGGCGCTGAACGAACGCCGGGGTATCGGCATCGACGAGTACATGCGCACCAGCGTGCCCCACATCTACGCCATCGGCGACGTGACCGCCTTCCTGATGCTGGCGCACGTCGCCGAGGCAATGGGGGTGGTGGCGGCCGAAACCATCGCCGGCGCCGAGACTCTGCCGCTCGGCGACTGCCGCATGTTGCCCCGCGCGACGTTCTGCCAGCCGCAGGTGGCCAGTTTCGGGCTCACCGAGGAGCAGGCCCGCGACGAGGGGTACGACGTCCAGGTCGCCAAGTTCCCGTTCACCGCAAACGCCAAGGCGCACGGTCTGGGTGACCCCAGCGGTTTCGTCAAGCTGGTCGCCGATGCCACCCACGGCGAGCTGCTGGGCGGGCACCTGATCGGCCACGACGTGTCCGAGCTGCTTCCTGAGCTGACGCTGGCGCAGAAATGGGACCTGACGGCCCATGAGCTGGCCCGCAACGTGCACACCCACCCGACCATGTCCGAGGCGCTGCAGGAGTGCTTCCACGGCCTGACCGGTCATATGATCAACTTCTGATGGCCGCGGTGTGATGATCCGCGCTGATACCATCCTCGGTGCCGTCGGCGGCGTGGCCGCCGGTTATGTCCTGTGGCTGGTGGCTTTTTCGATCGGCAACGACACCACCACGGTGAGCCGGTGGGCTCCGATCGTGCTGCTGGCGGCCCTCGTGCTCGGCGTCGGCGCCGCGGCCTGGGGCTGGTGGCTGCGTCGGCGCCGCAGCCACGCCTGGGCGGCGTTCGCCGCCGGGCTGCCGCTACTGCCGGTGGTCCTGACCGTGGCGGTGGTGGCCGACACCTACCTGTAGCGCCTACCTGTGGCGCGGGTTGTCCAGCGGAATGCAAAGCGTGGTTATCGTCGCGGCCAGCCCGTCGTACTGGCTTGCCAACAAACAGAATTCGATCAACTGTCGCCGATCGAGGTGGCATGCCAGCCGTTCCCAGGTCGCGTCGGTCAGCATGCGGTCGCCCAGGAACTCGTCAGTGGCCCGCAACAGCGCGACCTGCCGGGCGCTCAGCGTGGCGGCGTCGTCGGGGGTCTGCGGCCAGGCGAAGATCGCGGCCTGGGTGTTTGCGTCCAGCCCCGCCGCGCGACCCATCCAGCGGTGGTGCTGTAGCTCGTACTCGCACCCGCGCACGTGCCCGACCCGCAGGATCACCACTTCGGCGTCGGCCCGCGGCAGCCGCCCCCGCAGCAGGGCGCCTGAGAAGGGCATCCAGAACCACAACAGCCGCTTGTGTTGGCCCAGCGTGGTGAACAGGTGCATCTGCGGCGCCCGGACCGCTCGCGCCATCACCCTGGCCGCAACCCAGTTGACCAGCCCCAGCTCGCGCAGCTTCGTCGTCGAGGGAATGCGGCCCGGCTCCGCCGCCCCGCTCACGGCTGCTGCACCAGGTAAGGGGACACGGTGCTGCGGTGCTCGTCGAGATCGAGCGCGCGCCCCAACGCCGGGAATGCCCGCTGCGGGCAGTTGTCGCGCTCGCAGACACGGCAACCCGCGCCGATCGGCGTGGCGATCTCACCCGACAAGTCGAGTCCTTCCGAGTAGACGAGCCGGTGGGCGTGGCGGAGTTCGCAGCCCAGCCCGATAGCGAAGGTCTTACCGGGCTGACCGTACCGCGCAGCGCGGCGCTCCACGGTGCGGGCCACCCACATGTAGTTGCGCCCGTCGGGCATCTGGGCGATCTGCACCAGGATCTTGCCGGGGTTGGCGAACGTCTCGTAGACGTTCCACAACGGGCAGGTGCCGCCGCTGGAGGAGAAATGAAAACCTGTGGCGGACTGGCGTTTCGACATATTGCCCGCCCTGTCCACCCGGATGAACGAGAACGGGACGCCGCGCATCGACGGCCTTTGCAGCGTCGAGAGCCGGTGCGCGATGGTCTCGTAGCTCACCGCGTAGAACGCTGACAGCCGCTCGACGTCGTAGCGGAAATTCTCGGCGACGTCGTGGAACTGGCGATACGGCAGCACTGCGGCCGCGGCGAAGTAGTTGGCCAGTCCCAGCCGGGCCAGGGTGTGCGACTCGTCGCTGGTGAATTTACCGTCGGTGACCAGGTTGTCGATCAGGTCCCCGAACTCGAGGTAGGCCAGCTCGGCGGCCATCTTGAACACCTGTTGGCCCGAGGAGAGGTGAGTGCTGATCTCCAGCGTCTTGGTTTCCGGGTCGTAGCGGTGCAGCACGGTGTCGCCGAGGTCGATGCGACGGTTGATGTGCACTCCGTGCACTTCGGTGAGGCGGCGGTTCAGCTCGCGGGCCAGGTCGCCGTGGTGCAGCCGCATCTGGATCGTGAGGTCTTCGGCGGCGGTGTCCAGTTCGTGCAGGTAGTTCTGGCGTTGGTAGAAGTAGTCGCGCACCTCTTCGTGGGGCATGGTGATCGACCCGGTGCCGCTGCCGTCGAAGAATCGCTCCTCGGTGGCGGCGGCCAGCTGTGCAGTGGTGATCCGGTAGCGCCGGTGCAGGTTGACCACGGCGCGGGCCAGGGCGGGATGGTCGCTGACCAGCTCCGCGACCTCGGTGGCGTCGACGTCGACGTCGAGGTCTCGGTCCATCGTCACCTCACGCAACTCGGCCACCAGCCGGTTGTCGTCCTGCGAGGCGAAAAAGGTCGCGTCCACCCCGAACACCTCGGTGATCCGCAGCAACACCGCTACTGTCAGCGGGCGGACGTCGTGCTCGATCTGGTTGAGGTAGCTCGGTGAGATCTCCAGCGTCTGGGCCAGCGCGGCTTGGGAGAACCCACGTTCGTTGCGTAGCTGGCGAACGCGGGAGCCCACGAACGTCTTCGACACGCCAGCGAGCGTACTCGTCATGCGAAGGCCGGGTTCGCAGGGTTGGCAAGCGGATACGGCCGCGTCACAATTGATATTCGAGTGACGTCATTGGCATGATTCGCCTCGGGCCCGGCGTCAAGCTTGGGCGCCGACACGAGTACGGGAGCGACGCGGTGAGCCTGGGTAAGAGAATGATGCCGGTTCCGGACGGCCACCCCGACGTGTTCGACCGCGAATGGCCGCTGCGGGTGGGCGACATCGACCGCACCGGCCGGCTGCGGGTGGACGCGGCCGCCCGCCACGCCCAGGACATCGGGCAGGACCAGCTGCGCGAGATGGGGTTCGAGCAGACCCATCCGCTGTGGATCGTCCGCCGCACCATGGTTGACCTGATCCGCCCGATCGAATTCCAGGACATGCTGCGCCTGCGCCGGTGGTGTTCGGGCACCTCCAACCGGTGGTGCGAGATGCGGGTGCGCATCGACGGGAAGCGCGGTGGCGGCCTGATCGAGTCCGAGGCGTTCTGGATCAACATCAACCGGGACACGCAGATGCCCTCGCGCATCGCCGACGATTTCATGGACCAGCTGCGCAAGACGACCGACGTCGACCGGCTGCGCTGGAAGGCTTATCTGCGGCCCGGTAGTCGCGAGGATGCGTTGGAGATCCACGAATTCCCGCTGCGCGTCACCGACATCGACCTGTTCGACCACATGAACAACTCGGTCTATTGGAGTGTGGTCGAGGACTACCTCGCCTCGCACGCCGAACTGCTGGCCGCCCCGCTGCGGGCGACGATCGAACACGAGGCGCCGGTGGCGCTGGGGGACAAGCTCGAGATCCTCTCGCACGTGCACCCGGCCGGCTCGACCGATCGGTTCGGCGCCGAGTTGGCCGACCGTGCTGTTACGACGCTCACATATGCGGTCGGCGACGAGACGAAAGCCGTCGCCGCGCTCTTCGCGCTCTGACCCGGCGCCGCACCGCGCGCGTCGCCGCCGAATAACGCGTGACCTGCGGCTTTACCGTTACGGGCGGGCGGCTTCTGAAACGGTTAAGCTTTCGAGTGGCTTCGCAAGATTTGCAAATTCGGCGGAAGTCGTAGCCGAAATTGGCAAATGAAATGGGTGGACGCCGCGCCGAAGGCTGTGCCATCGTCGGGTTAGCACATCAGCGAAGTCGGGCCCGTAGCTACGCCACCAGGCGGCACCGGCCTCGACGATCAAAGTTTGTTAAGGAGTCGAGCCCAATGTCTGTCGTTGGCACCCCGAAGAGCGCCGAGAAGATCCAGCAGGACTGGGATACCAACCCCCGCTGGAAGGACGTGACCCGTACCTACACCGCCGCCGACGTGGTCGCGCTGCAGGGCACGGTGGTCGAGGAGAACACGCTGGCGCGCCGCGGCGCAGAGGTGTTGTGGGACGAGCTGCACGACCTGGAATGGATCAATGCGCTCGGCGCCCTCACCGGAAATCAGGCTGTGCAGCAGGTGCGCGCCGGGTTGAAAGCCATCTATCTGTCTGGCTGGCAGGTCGCCGGCGACGCCAACCTGTCGGGTCACACCTACCCCGACCAGAGCCTTTATCCGGCCAACTCGGTGCCGCAGGTGGTCCGCCGGATCAACAACGCGCTGCTGCGCGCCGACCAGATCGCCAAGGTTGAGGGCGACACGTCGGTGCACAACTGGCTGGCCCCGATCGTCGCCGACGGCGAGGCCGGCTTCGGTGGTGCGCTCAACGTGTTCGAGTTACAGAAGGCCATGATCGCCGCCGGTGCCGCGGGCACCCACTGGGAGGATCAGCTGGCCTCGGAGAAAAAGTGCGGCCACCTGGGCGGCAAGGTCCTGATTCCGACACAGCAGCACATCCGCACGCTGACCTCGGCGCGACTCGCCGCCGATGTGTGCGACGTCCCGACCGTCGTCATCGCCCGCACGGACGCCGAGGCGGCCACGCTGATCACCTCGGACGTCGACGAGCGCGACCGCCCGTTCATCACCGGCGAGCGCACCCGGGAGGGCTTCTACCGCACCCGCAACGGCATCGAGCCCTGCATCGCGCGGGCCAAGTCCTATGCTCCGTACGCTGACTTGATCTGGATGGAGACCGGGACCCCCGACCTCGAGGTGGCGCGGAAATTCTCCGAGTCGGTCAAGAATGAGTTTCCCGACCAGATGCTGGCCTACAACTGCTCACCGTCGTTCAACTGGCGCAAGCACCTCGACGACAGCACCATCGCGAAGTTCCAAAAAGAGCTGGCTGCAATGGGATTCAAGTTCCAGTTCATCACGTTGGCCGGGTTCCATGCGCTGAACTACTCGATGTTCGACCTGGCCTATGGCTACGCCCGCAACCAGATGGGTGCTTACGTCGAGCTGCAGGAACGGGAGTTCGCCGCCGAAGAGCGGGGTTACACCGCGACCAAGCATCAGCGCGAGGTCGGTGCCGGTTACTTCGACCGCATCGCCACCACCGTCGACCCCAACTCCTCGACGACTGCGTTGACCGGATCCACCGAAGAGGGTCAGTTCTGATTCCACGCCGAGCAGACGCAAAAGCACCCTGCAGCCCCGGCAAATGGGGGCCTTTGCGTCTGCTCGCCGGGAACGTGTGGGGAGAAACGTGTGAGTGACGTGGCGATCCAGCGGGTAGGTGTCGTCGGGGCCGGCCAGATGGGATCCGGTATCGCCGAGGTCTCGGTTCGTGCCGGTGTCGACGTGACGGTCTTCGAAACCACCGAGGCTTTGATCGCCGCGGGCCGTAACCGCATTGTGAAGTCGCTCGAACGCGGCGTCAGCGCGGGCAAGGTGACCGAACGGGAGCGCGACCGCGCGCTCGGCAAGCTCAGCTTCACCACCGACCTGACGGACCTGGCGGACCGCCAGCTGGTCATCGAGGCCATCGTCGAGGACGAGGCCGTCAAGGCGAAGGTCTTCGCCGAACTGGATCGGGCCATCACCGACCCGGACGCGGTGCTGGCGTCCAACACCTCCAGCATCCCGATCATGAAGATCGCGGCGGCAACCACGAACCCGCAGCGCGTGCTGGGCCTGCACTTCTTCAATCCCGTCCCGGTGCTGCCGCTGGTCGAGCTCGTCTGCACGCTGGTCACCGACGAAGCCGCCGCCGCCCGCACCGAGGAGTTCGCCGGAGCCGTGCTGGGCAAGCAGGTGGTGCGCTGTTCGGATCGTTCGGGTTTCGTCGTCAACGCCCTGCTGGTGCCGTATTTGCTGTCGGCGATCCGGATGGTGGAGGGCGGCTTTGCCACGGTGGAGGACGTCGACAAGGCCGTAGTTGCCGGGCTGTCGCATCCGATGGGCCCGCTGCGGTTGTCCGACCTCGTCGGCCTGGACACTCTCAAGCTGATCGCGGACAAGCTGTTCGACGAATTCAAGGAGCCGCAGTACGGGCCACCGCCGTTGCTGCTGCGCATGGTGGAGGCGGGTCGGCTCGGCAAGAAATCTGGCCGGGGTTTCTACACGTACTGATCGTGTATGACAGCCTGACGCTGATCGGATACTATTCACCCGTCAGTGATCGGGAGGTTCACCAAGAGTATGACAGCGTTGCGGCCGTACTACGAAGAGTCACAATCAATCTACGATGTCTCCGATGAGTTTTTCGCGTTGTTTTTAGACCCGACCATGGGTTATACCTGCGCGTATTTCGAGCGCGACGACATGAACCTCGAAGAGGCGCAAAACGCGAAGTTCGACTTGGCGCTGGGCAAGTTGAACCTCGAACCCGGGATGACCCTGCTCGACATCGGGTGCGGCTGGGGCGGCGCGCTGCAGCGGGCGGTCGAGAAATTCGACGTCAACGTCATCGGAATCACGTTGAGCCGCAACCAGTTCGAGTACAGTAAGAAGCGGCTTGCCGGCATCCCGACGACACGTAACACCGAGGTGCGGTTGCAGGGCTGGGAGGAATTCGACGACAAGGTCGACCGGATCGTGAGCATCGGCGCGTTCGAGGCGTTCAAAGCGGATCGCTGGCCCGCGTTCTTCGAACGCGCCCACAGCATCCTGCCCGACGACGGCGGCCGGATGCTGCTGCACACGATTCTGACGTATCAATGGCAACAGATGCCCGCGCACGGCATCACCTTGACGATGAACGACATCCGGTTCGCGCGGTTCATCGGTACCGAGATCTTCCCGGGTGGGCAGTTGCCGACACAGGAGGACATCGTCAAGTTCTCCGAACCCGCCGGGTTTTCCTTGGAAAAAGTGCAACTTTTGCGCGAGCATTACGAGCGGACGCTCAGTATCTGGGCGGCCAACCTGGCGGCCAACAAGGACAAGGCCATCGCCATCCAGTCCGAAGAAGTCTACGACCGGTACATGAAGTATCTGACCGGGTGTGAGAATTTCTTCCGCAAAGGCATCAGCAACGTCGGGCAGTTCACTTTGGTGAAGTGACCGACGCGCCAAGGCACCGCTCGCGAACCGTCGGGGGACCGCGCAATTACGTTTCCATGGTGAACTGGTCTACGTCGATATAGCCTTGGCGGAACAACTTGGCGCAGCCGGTCAGGTACTTCATGTACCGGTCGTAGACCTTCTCCGACTGGATCGCCAGGGCCCGGTGACGGTTGGCCGCCAAGTTCTCCGCCCACATGGTCAGGGTCCTCGCGTAATGCGGCTGTAGCGACTGGATCCGACTCACCGTGAAACCTGCGGCCGTGGCGTGTTCCTCGACGACGGGGACGGTCGGCAGCCAGCCGCCGGGAAAGATCTCGGCGAGGATGAACTGGCTGAAGTGCACGACCTCGCGGGTCAGATTCAAGCCCTTCGCCCGGGCGTCCCGGAAATTGGGACGCACGATGCTGTGCAGCAGCATCAGGCCGTCGGACGGCAGCACCTGGTGGGCCATCATGAAGAAACGACCGTAGCGCGCCCGGCCGAAGTGCTCGAACGCACCGATCGAGACGATTCGATCGACGGGTTCGTCGAACTTCTCCCATCCTTCCAGCAACACCCGCCGGGAACGGGTGGTGTCCATGTGGTCGAAAGCATTCTGGACGTGCTGGGCCTGGTTCTCCGACAGTGTCAGACCCACCACGTTGACGTCGTACTTCTCGATGGCCCGCCGCATGGTGGCGCCCCAGCCGCAGCCGATGTCGAGCAGCGTCATACCCGGCTGGAGCTTGAGCTTGTCCAGCGACAGGTCAATCTTGGCGATCTGAGCTTCTTCGAGTGTCATGTCGTCGCGCTCGAAGTAGGCGCAGCTGTAGGTCTGGGTGGGGTCCAGAAACAACCGAAAGAAGTCGTCGGACAGGTCGTAATGGGCTTGCACGTTCCTGAAGTGCGGCGTGAGTTGCACGGACATAACGTAATGGGCCTTTCTGCGTTCCTGAGGCGAGGCCGCTGACAAATTGGGCTGCCCCATCACCTCCAAGGCGTCCCCTGCATGCTAGCCGCTCGTTTGGCTCAAGTCCTTTTCTGCTGGGTGGGTCGCGCGAGCTCGTGGCGGTCCGGAGGGCACCAACGCGCAACGGCGTGGCCGGTCCTCATCCGGGCATGGACGTTTCAGTCCCCGTGCGGCGGGACGATCGGCGTGGGGTGCGGCTCCGCGCGGAACTTCTCCAGCGACCCGCCGACTTCGACGATCCCGCGTAGCGCGCTCCAACTCAGCATCGTCAGGTAGTCGACCAGTTCGTCGCTGCTCATCCGCGGGTCCGACATCCAGGAATGGGTGGCCAGCTGGACCCCGCCGACGATCAGGTACGCCCACGGCTCCACGCCGCCGGTGTCTATTCCGGCCTCGAGCATGCGGCGGCGCATCAGCACGGCGATCATGCGCGCGATGATCCGTTCGGAGTCGGCGATCACCTTGCTCTTGCTGGCCGAGCTGTTTGCCATGACGAACCGGTACGGCTCCGGTTCGGATGCCACCGTGTCGACGTACACCCGGATGACCTCGCGGGTCAGGTCGATGCCGTCCAGATCCGAGGAAAGGGCCGCCGCCATGTTGGGGATCAGGGTCGTCTGCGCAAAGCGCATCATCACCGCCGTCGTCAGGTCGTTCTTGTCGACGAAGTAGCGGTACAGCACGGTCTTGGATACCCCGATCTCCGCGGCGATCTCGTCCATGCTCACGAAACGGCCCTGGCGGCGGATCGCGTCGATTGTTCCGTCCACCAACTCGTTGCGACGCTCAACCTTGTGCTGGTGCCAACGACGCTTTCGGCCATCGGTCTTGACGGTCCCGGCCGGGAGGTGCTCAGCCACTGTCACGAATTCCCATTCACTAGACGCGCTCGATACTACGGGGCACCAGGCCCGTGCGGCGCAAACTCCCCGCACGTCCGCGGGGCCGCCCCCGGCGGTGTTGCCAAAGCGAGCGGTAGCGACCACGGCGCGGGAATATGCGGACGCTGATCCGGTGGTGCATGGATGATGGTGTGGTGGCTCACGGATGCTGGCGCAGTGTCGCATAGGGCCTCGGGTCGGGCCGGTACACCGGGCTCGCTGTGGGTGCGGCCGGCCGCGATCGCGCCGCCGACGGAGCCCCGGCAATCCCCTGCGTCGTTGGCCGAGTCGTTTGCCGGGGCGGATCCGGAGGCTGATGCCGAGCGGCGGGTGGGTCTTCGCCGGATGAAACTGGTGGCGCTGAGCTTCCTGATCGGTGCCACCGGCGTGTTCCTCGCCTGCCGGTGGGTGCAGGCGCAAGGGGGTGCGGCCGCCTGGGTCGGCTACGTCGGCGCGGGCGCTGAGGCCGGCATGGTGGGCGCTCTGGCCGACTGGTTCGCCGTCACTGCGCTGTTCAAGCACCCACTGGGCATTCCTATTCCGCACACGGCGATCATCAAGCGCAAGAAGGACCAGCTCGGCGAGGGCCTGGGAACGTTCGTGCGGGAGAACTTCCTGTCACCGTCGGTTGTCGAGGTCAAGTTGCGTGACGCGCAGGTGCCGGCCCGGCTGGGTAAGTGGCTCTCGGAGGCGCCGCACGCCGAGCGGGTGGCCGGCGAGACCGCGACGGTGCTGCGGGTGCTGGTGGAGCTGCTACGCGACGACGACGTCCAGCAGGTGATCGACCGAATGATCGTGCGCCGCATCGGGGAGCCGCAATGGGGGCCCCCGGTCGGGCGGGTGCTGGGGACGCTGCTGGCCGAGAACCGGCAGGAGGTGCTGATCCAGCTGCTGGCCGACCGGGCTTTTCAGTGGTCGCTGAACGCCGGGGAGGTCATTGCGCGGGTGATCGAGCGTGATTCGCCGAGCTGGTCCCCGCGATTCGTCGATCAGATCGTCGGCGACCGCATCCACCGCGAACTGATGGATTTCACCGACAAGGTGCGCCGCAACCCCGACCATGAATTGCGCCGCTCGGGCACCCGATTTCTCTTCGAGTTCGCCGAGGACTTGCAGCACGACCCGGACACCATCGCGCGCGCCGACGCCGTCAAGGAGCAACTGATGGCGCGCGAGGAGATCGGCAAGGCCGCGGCGACCGCGTGGCGGACGCTCAAGCGGCTGGTGCTCGAAGGCGTCGACGACCCGTCCAGCACCTTGCGCTCACGCATCGCCGACACGGTCGCGCGCGTCGGCGAATCGTTGTGTGACGACGCCGACCTGCGCGACAAGGTCGACGATTGGCTCGTCAGGGCGGCGCAACACCTGGTCACGCAGTACGGGCTGGAGATCACCGCGATCATCACCGAGACGATCGAGCGCTGGAATGCCGACGAGGCCAGCCGGCGCATCGAGTTACATGTGGGGCGTGACCTGCAATTCATCCGGATCAATGGCACCGTGGTGGGCGCATTGGCGGGACTCGTCATCTACGCGGTCGCGCAGCTAATGTTCTGAAAAGTGCTAACAAGTGCTTGCAAAAGCAAGCACTGCTCCGTAAGCTGATGTCGTCCGCCCGGCCCGACGACCCAGGAGTACGCCATGTCAGGTGAGGAGAAGCTCTCCGCCAGGGTATCCACGGCGGCCTCTGACATCGGCGGCTTCATCCGGAGCCAGCGCGAGCTCGCTCAGGTGTCGGTGCGGCAGCTGGCCGAACGTTCCGGTGTCAGCAACCCTTACCTGAGCCAAGTCGAGCGCGGGTTGCGCAAACCCTCAGCAGACGTGCTGAACCAGATAGCAAAGGCGCTGCGGGTTTCGGCGGAGGTCCTCTACGTGAGGGCGGGAATCCTGGAGTCGAGCGAGACGAGCCAGGTTCGGGACGCGATCGTGACCGACACGGCGATCACCGAGCGTCAGAAGCAGATCCTGCTCGACATCTACGCCTCGTTCACCCAACAGAACGAAGCCGTCCTCGATGAGGGCGACTTCGGATCCGATGCCGACGAACCGGTCGGTGACCCGGCGACGCAGGGATAACCGTCCGCCGGGCTATCAAGAAAATCCCGGGCTATCAAGAAAATCATAGAGGTGTTCCGGCATGGTGCGCAGCACGTCACAGCGCGGCTCTTGACTACCGCCGTAGCGGCACCCGACGCTGGCCCTGACCCTCAGGCAGACCACCGAACAACCGCAAATTCACGAAGAGAAACCATGAAAGGACGAACCATGGCAGAAAACGCGAACACCGAAGATCTACGCGCCCCGTTGCTGGCGGCGCTGGGCGCGGCCGACTTGGCGCTGGCGACCGTCAACGACCTGATCGCCAATATGCGTGACCGCGCCGAGGAGACGCGCACAGACACCCGCGGCCGCGTCGAGGAGCGCCGTGCCCGCCTGGCCAAGCTGCAGGAGGACCTTCCCGAGCAGCTGACCGAGCTGCGCGAGCGGTTCACCGCCGACGAGCTGCGCAAGGCCGCCGAGGGCTACATGGAGGCCGCGACCGACCGCTACAACGGGCTGGTCGAGCGCGGTGAGGCCGCCCTGCAGCGGCTGCGCAGCCAGCGGCCCTTCGAGGAGGCTTCGACGCGCGCCGAGGGCTACGTTGACCAGGCCGTCGAACTGACCCAGGAGGCGCTGGGCACCGTGGCGTCGCAGACCCGCGCGGTCGGCGAGCGAGCGGCCAAGCTGGTCGGCATCGAGCTGCCCAACAAGGGCGGGGAACCGGCCAAGGCGGTGGCCAAGAAGGCTCCTGCGAAGAAAGCTCCGGCCACGAAGGCGCCCGCCAAGAAGGCGCCCGCCAAGAAGGTCACCCAGAAGTAGGCTCCGGGTCTGGGTCGCCGCTCGCGCGACCCGGACCACCCGAAGTCGACGTTTCGCCCGGCGCCCACATACCCTTGAGGGGTGACGCACCTCGTGGGCACCGTGATGTTGGTCTTGCAGGGCGCCGTGCTGTTGACGGCTGTGTACGCCTTCGTTCATGCGGCGCTGCAACGGCCCGACGCCTACACCGCGGCCGACAAGCTGACCAAGCCCGTGTGGTTGGTGATCCTCGGGCTGGCCGTGGCGCTGACCTCCATCCTGAGTTTCGTCTTCGGGGTGCTGGGGATGGCGATCGCGGCCTGCGCGGCCGGCGTCTACCTGGTCGACGTCCGGCCCAAGCTGCTCGAAATTCAGGGCAAGTCACGCTAGCGGGATGAGATCCCTGTTGGCGGCGGGATGCAATCCCGGCGGCGCGGACGGCGGCGCCTGATGGCGGGCAGACCCTCCCGGGAACTGCTGGCGGCAGTGGTCGACCACACTCTGCTCAAACCCGAGGCCACCGAGGCCGACGTGGCCAGTCTGGTCGCCGAAGGTGTCGAGCTGGGCGTGTACGCGGTGTGCGTATCGCCGTCGATGGCGCCGGTCGCGGTGCGGGCCGCCGCCGGCCGTGTACGGGTCGCGGCGGTCGCCGGTTTCCCGTCCGGCAAGCACGTGCCGGCGGTCAAGGCACTCGAGGCGCGCCGGGCCGTGGCCGACGGTGCCGGCGAGATCGACATGGTCATCGATGTCGGTGCTGCGCTGAGTGGCGACGCCGATGCGGTGCGCTCCGACATCGAGGCGGTACGCGACGCCGTGCCCGGGGTAGTGCTCAAGGTGATCGTGGAGTCCGCGGTGCTGTTGGCCCGGTCCGGAGAACGCGCGCTGGTGGACGCCTGTCACGCCGCCGAGGCGGCGGGTGCAGACTTTGTCAAGACCTCGACCGGGTTCCACCCCGCGGGCGGGGCATCGGTGCGTGCGGTGGAGCTGATGGCGCAGGCCGTGGGCGGTCGGCTGGGGGTTAAGTCCAGCGGCGGGATCCGCACCGCCGCCGACGCGCTGGCGATGCTGGATGCCGGCGCGACCCGGCTCGGCCTTTCGGGCACCCGGGCGGTGCTCGACGGTCTGGGCTGATTGGCCGAACTCCTCAGCCGGCCGTGTCGGCCCGCATCGTCGTGCGGCTGGGCTGATTGGCCGAACTCCTCAGCCGGCCGTGTCGGCCCGCATCGTCGTGCGGCTGGGCTGATTGGCCGAACTCAGAGGTTTGCGAAGCAGGGGTCCTGGCCGCCGCCACCGGCGGGGATCGTCGCGTTCCGGGTGGAGAACTTGCTCACCACACCGGTATCGGTGACCTGCACGCTGTCGGCGTGGATGCCCAACGGGTAGTTCTGTGTCAGTTTGGTGGTGAACTCATCCAGCGTCGACTGCACGGATTCTTTCGGCAAGGTGAACCCGAGCGCATTGAATGTCTGGATCTGCAGCCGCAGCCCCTTGCCCTGCACGATCGGTTTGGCGGTGATGTCGTCGAGCATGCCCTTCAGCTCGATGGTCCCGTCCCGGGGGTGGGCGGTCACACTGTTGGTGACGAACGGACCCAGGACCGGGATGGAATTCTGCACCGTCTGCTTGATGCCTTCGGCCGTCCAGGTGATGGTGGCGTCCAGCGATCCGACGGTGCCCTTCGAGTTGTCGGACGACTTGAGTCGGACGTCTTTGATGTCGAGGGCGATCTTCATGCCCTTGGCATCGCGGATCTGGTTACCGGCCGTGGACACCGAGATGTTGGTGAAGTGCTCGGTGGCCAGCTGCCACAGCAACAGCGGCGTCACCCCGAACGAGGCGGTGGCCCTGTCCTTGACTTCACAGGCCACCGCCTCGGCGACCTTGGTGTCGGCCACGTGGCGGGCGTAGAGCTCGGCGCCCACCAACCCCCCGACCAGCAGCGCGAACACGATGATGCACACCAGAAGAATGGCCAGCGGGTCGCGGAGCAAGCCTCGCTTCCTTCTTCCCGCCGGTTCGTCGTTGGCGCCGCCTACCCGTTCGGCAGGCGTCGTGGGCGGGTTCGGCGGCGGGGTGTAGGGGGGACGCGGCCGGGGCGCGTGCGATGCGCCCATCCGATCGGTCTGGTCGGTCTGCTGAACAGGGGCGGGAGCCGGCGTTTCCTGCGACGGTTCGCCGGCGGGCATCCGCTCGGTGGGTGTTTGACCGAAGGAGCCTTGGTTGCCGGGACGCGACCACGTCGGCGGGCCCTGGTTCGGTGGTCCTTGTGGGTTAGTCACTCAACCGATTCTGCCCTATCGGCGCGCGTGAACGCCGCGCTGTTGCGCAGCACGGCGATGGCGTCCCGCGCCCGGGCCACCCGGTCGACGTCGATGTCGGCGACCACCATTTCCTGGTTCGGCCCGGCCGACGCGACCACCTCACCCAGCGGCGAGGCCACCAGGCTGCCGCCCACCCCGGTCGGCGCGTTCGAGGCTTCGAGGTCCTGCCCGGGGTTGGCCTGGCCGACCGCTGCGACGTAGCTCATGCAGTCCAGCGCGCGGGCCCGGGCCAGCAGCGTCCATTGCTCGAGCTTGCCGGGCCCCGCCCCCCAGGACGCGCAGACGACGATCAGCTGGGCGCCGCGCCGGGCCAGCTCCGAATAGAGCTCGGGAAAGCGAATGTCGTAGCAGATGCTCAACCCCACCCCGACACCGTCGACCGTGATCACCGTCGGCTCGTGCCCGGGGGCGACGGTTTTCGACTCGGTGAACCCGAACGCGTCGTAGAGGTGGATCTTGTCGTAATGGGCGTCCGGCGTGTTGGGGCACCCGGGCCCGGCCGCGATCAGCGTGTTCGTCACCCGCCCATCGCCGGACGGGGTGAACATGCCGGCGACCACGGTGACACCGAAGCGGGCCGCGATCCGCCGGACCCCGGTTGCCCAGGGGCCGTCGATCGGCTCGGCCACGGGCGCCAGCGGGACACCGAACCGGCACATGGTCGCCTCGGGGAACACCACCAGCTTCGCGCCCGCGTCGGCGGCACGTCCCGTGTACGCGCTGACCAGCTCCAGGTTTGCCGCCGGCTCGGTGCCACTGAGGATCTGCGCAAGGGCGATTCTCATGGGAGCCACCTTAGGCGGCGATCACAACCGGCCGGTGCGGACGAGTTCAGCTGTTGGTGGCGATCCATTCCGAGGTGAAGCGCTGTTCGGCCGTCACCAGCTCGGCCAGCCGGTTGCCGATGATCTTCTCCACCTTGCCGCCGATGATGGGTGCCCGCACCTGCACGGTGATGCGGAATTCCAGCCGGGCGCCACCGGACGGGGTGGCCCGCGACAACTCGGCAGTGCCCCACACGCTTACCGGAGCGCCCACAATCTGGCCCGCGATGGATGCCGTCGCGGCACCGTCGGTGACCGGTCCCCAGGTCTCCTCGCGCCTGATGCACAAATCACCCCGGTGTAGCTGCGTGACCATGGCCGGCAGATTGTGACTGCGCACCACTTGCAGAGTGGCCACCTCGATGGAGGGCCCGTCACCGGACCGGCCACCGACCCGGATCGACTCCAGCGTGGCCTCGTCGACGGGAATGTCGGCCAGCCGGGCCCGCCAGTACTCCTCCTCCCGGAAGGCGCGGTGAATGTCCTCGACGCCGCCCGGGTAGTCGGCGGACAAGTCGAATGAACGCGGCATAGCTGGTCAGGCTACCGTTACGGTCCATGACAAGCAGCGGTGCCGGTTCCCGCTACGCCGGTGCGCAGGTCGCCGAGGGGGTGCCACTGGCACCGCTGACCACGCTGCGTATCGGCCCGGTGGCGCGGCGCCTGATCACCTGTACCAGCACCGACCAGGCGGTCGCGGTTGTGGGGCAACTCGACGCCGAGGCCCGCGGCGGCAGCGCCGGCCTCGACACCGGTCCGCTCCTGATCTTTGCCGGCGGCTCCAACATCGTGATCGACGACACCCTGACCGACCTGACCGCGGTGCGGCTGGCCGGCGCCGCCATCACGGTCGAGGGCAATCTGATGCGCGCGGAGGCGGGCGCGGTGTGGGACGACGTCGTCAGCACCGCCATCGAGCACGGACTGGGCGGGCTGGAATGCTTGTCCGGGATCCCGGGATCGGCGGGGGCAACTCCGGTGCAAAATGTCGGGGCCTACGGCGCCGAAGTGGCCGACACCCTCACCCGCGTCCGGGTATTGGATCGCGGCAGTGGTGCGGTGCGCTGGGTACCGGCCGGTGAACTGGGCTTCGGCTACCGCACCAGCATGTTCAAGCGGGCCGCCCGGGTGGGGCGCGGAGCGCCCGCGGTGGTGCTGGAAGTGGAGTTCGCGCTGGATGCGTCCGGACGCAGCGCGCCGCTGCGCTACGGCGAGCTGACCACTGCGTTGAACGCGGCCGGCGGCGAGCGTGTCGACCCGCGGTCGGTTCGCGCCGCGGTGCTGGCCCTGCGCGCACGCAAGGGCATGGTGCTCGACGCAGTCGACCACGACACGTGGAGCGTCGGATCGTTTTTCACCAACCCGGTGGTCGCACCGGAAGTCTACGAACGGCTGGCCAGCGGAGGGGAGATCCCGCACTACCCGGCGCCGCACGGCGTCAAGCTGGCCGCGGGCTGGCTGGTGGAGCGGGCCGGCTTCGCGAAAGGGTTCCCGCAGGACGCAGCGGCGCGCTGCCGGCTGTCCACCAAGCATGCGCTGGCCCTGACCAACCGCGGCGGGGCGAGGGCCGCGGACGTGATCGCACTGGCCCGCAGTGTGCGCGACGGGGTACGCGACGTGTTCGGCATCACATTGCGGCCGGAGCCGGTGCTGTTCGGCTGCGCGCTCTAGCCGTTACTGTCCGGCGGTAGCGCGCGGTTCGCGAGTCTGCGTGGCCCGGACTGGTCGTCATCTCCCGGTATCTTTGGTTGGCGTGAGCAGATCCAGCGCCCCGCCGCCGATCAAGCGGCGCCTGGCCTTGGCGGCTCTCGGGCTCGGTGCCTTCACCCCGAGCGTCCTGGCTGCCTGCGGCGGCACGGTGACCAGACACGTCCAGAAGAATGAACCGCCGGCGCCACAGTTGAGGTTCCAGCCGGCCGACGCCACCGCCAACGTGATTCCGACCGCCTCGATCAGCGCCCGCGTCGGCGAGGGCTGGTTCCAGAAGCTGGCTTTGAAGAATTCGGCGGGCAAGGTCGTCGCCGGGGTGTTCAACGACGACCGCACCGCCTATACGGTCACCGAGCCACTGGGATACGACGCGACCTACGCCTGGAGCGGTTCGGTGGTCGGCCACGACGGTAAGGCGGTTCCCGTCGCGGCCACGTTCACCACCGTGACGCCGACCAAGACGATCGACGGGGGATTCCAGCTGGCCGACGGCCAGACCGTCGGCGTCGCGGCCCCGGTCATCATCCAGTTCGATGCCCCGATCAGCGACAAGGCCGCCGTCGAGAGGGCCATCGCCGTCACCACCGACCCGCCGGTCGAGGGCAGTTGGGCGTGGCTGCCCGACGAGGCGAAGGGCTCACGCGTGCACTGGCGCCCCCGCGAGTACTACCCGGCGGGCGCCTCGGTCGACGTCGACGCCAAGTTCTACGGGGTCCCGTTCGGTGATGGTGCCTACGGGGCGCAGGACATGTCGCTGAAGATCAAGATCGGCCGGCGCCAGGTGGTCAAGGCCGAAGTCATGTCGCACCGCATCCGGGTCATCACCGACGCCGGCGTCATCATGGACTTCCCGTGCAGCTACGGGGAGGGCGACGAGGCCCGCAACGTCACCCGCAACGGGATCCACGTGGTCACCGAAAAGTACTCTGACTTCTACATGTCGAACCCGGCCGCCGGGTACAACCACATCCACGAGCGCTGGGCTGTGCGCATCTCCAACAACGGCGAGTTCATCCACGCCAACCCGGCCAGCGCCGGCGCGCAGGGCAACAGCAACGTCACCAACGGCTGCATCAATCTCTCGACGGACGACGCCCAGCAGTACTACCGCACCGCGATCTACGGCGACCCGGTCGAGGTGACCGGCAGCCCGATCGAGCTGTCCTACGCCGACGGCGACATCTGGGACTGGGCCATGGACTGGAACACGTGGGTGGCGATGTCGGCATTGCCGCGGCCGGACGCGCATCCGCCGGCGATCCAGATCCCCGTCACCGCTCCGGGCACACCCGCGGACGCCCCCACGCTGTCCGGAACACCGACCACGACCACCGCAACCACCACCACGACCGCCACCACCACCACGACCACGGCGCCTCCTAGCGTCGGCGGTTGAACCTACTGGCCGACGACTGGTCGCGCGGTCGGATCACGACCAGGTCCAGGTTGACGTGCGCCGGCCGGGAAGCCACGAAACCGATCACCTCGGCGACGTCGGCGGCCACCAGCGGTGTGATGCCGGTGTAGACCGCGTCGGCGCGCTGTTGATCGCCCTGGAAGCGAACCAGGGAGAACTCGGTTTCGACCGCTCCCGGGGCAATCTCGGTGAGCCGAACCGGTTTTCCCAGCAGTTCGCCGCGCAGCGTGCGGTGCAGTGCGCCCTGGGCGTGCTTGGCCGCGGTGTAGCCGGCGCCGCCGTCGTAGACCTCGAACGCCGCGACCGAGGTGACGGTGACGACCAACCCGTCGCCCGAGTCGACCAGCTTGGGCAGCAGCGCGCGGGTGACCCGCAGCGTGCCCATCACGTTGGTCTCCCACATCCATCGCCAGTGCTCGAGGTCGGCGTCGGCGACGGACTCCAGCCCCCGCGCGCCACCGGCGTTGTTGACCAGCACGTCTGCGCGATCCATCGCACCCGCCAGCGCGTCGACTGCCGCGTCGTCCGTGACGTCCGCCACAATCGCGGTCCCGTCGATCTCGTCGGCGAGGGCCTGGATCCGGTCCCCCCGGCGGGCCACCGCGACGACGTGAAACCCTTGCGCGGCAAGGGTTCTGGCGGTCGCCTCCCCGATTCCGGAGCTGGCGCCGGTGACTACCGCGACCCGTCGGTCCCCGCCCGCTGTCGTCATCGGGACAACTTTAGTGAACGTGGTAAATTCCGGGAATGCACCCCAGCGCCCTGACCGGCACGAGCATCGCGGGTCGCTCGTGTTGTCGTCGTGCACCAGGCCGCTCCTGACTGTTCCGGCGTGGCCGATGACCGGCCATCGTCAATCGGACAAAGGACGCTCGTGCGCTCTGACACCCTCACCGCAGGCCAGCACGGGGCCGGCCGCGGGACCCACACCCGGCCACGTCAACCGATCGTCCCGCCCGCCCTGCACCTCTCGGGCTCCGCGGCCGCGTCCGTCTTTCGTGCCGTGCGGTTGCACGGCCCCCTTGCCCGCGACCACATCGCCGGTGTCACCTCACTGAGCGTTGCGACGGTCAACCGTCAGGTCGCCGCGCTGCTCGACGCGGGTCTGCTGCGGGAACGCGCCGACCTGGTGCTCGCCGGTGCCATCGGGCGCCCACGGGTGCCCGTCGAGATCAACCACGAACCGTTCATGACGCTGGGCATGCACATCGGTGCGCGGACCACCAGTATTGCGGCGACCGACCTGTTCGGCCGCACCCTGGACACGGTCGAGACGCCCACCCCGCCGCATTCTGCCGGGACGGCGCTGGCCTCGCTCGCCGACAGCGCCGCGGGGTATCTGCGGCGCTGGCACCGGCGCCGCCCACTGTGGTTGGGGGTCGCCATCGGAGGCAACGTCAACGGCGCGACGGGCCGCGTCGACCACCCGCGGCTGGGCTGGCGCCAGGCCCCCGTCGGGCCGGTGCTGGCCGACGTGCTGGGCCTGCCGGTGTCGGTGGCTTCGCACGTCGACGCCATGGCCGGCGCCGAGCTGCTGCTCGGCCTGCGCCGGTGCGCATCCGGCTCGCCGACCATCCTGTACGTCTATGCGCGCGAGACTGTGGGTTATGCGCTGGTGATCGGCGGTCGGGTGCACTGCCCGGCCAGCGGCCCTGGCACGATCGCGCCGCTCCCCGCGTACTCCGAGCTGCTCGGCGGGACCGGGCAGCTGGAGTCCACCGTCAGCGACGAGGCGGTGTTGGCCGCCGCGCGGCGGCTGCGGATCATGCCTCCGGATCCCCCTGGCGGGTCCGCCGGCGCCATCACCGACCTGCTGCGCGTGGCGCGGGCAGGCGACCGGCAGGCCCGGCAGTTGCTGGCGGAGCGGGCGCGGGTGCTCGGTGAGGCGGTGGCGTTGCTGCGCGATCTGCTCAATCCCGACGAGCTCGTGGTCGGTGGCCAGGCCTTCACCGAATATCCCGAGGCGATGGATCGGCTCACGGCGGCCTTCTGGGGCCGCTCGACCCTGCCGAAGCGCGAAATCCGCGTCACCGCCTTCGGCGAACGCGTGCAGGAAGCCGGGGCGGGGACGGTGTCGCTGGCCGGCGTGTACGCCGACCCGATGGGCGCGCTGCGTCGGGCGCGGGCTGCCGACGCCCCGCCGGTCGACCCCGGACCGTCCGCGTGAACCGGCGGCGCGCTCGGTTCGCGCGCGGACCCGTCCGGTAAAGATCAACCTGTAAAGATGAAAGGGTGCGGCACGATCATCTCTCCCCGCCATCCGTCGACACAACGGGCCGTTTAGCGGTGACCCCGCGCCGGGTCGCTTTGCTGGCGGTGCACACCTCGCCGCTCGCCCAGCCGGGCACCGGCGATGCCGGCGGCATGAACGTCTACATGCTGCAAAGCGCCCTGCACCTGGCGCGCAGGGGTATCGAGGTGGAGATCTTCACCCGCGCCACCGCGTCGGCCGACCCGCCGGTCGTGCGGGTGGCTCCGGGTGTGCTGGTGCGCAACGTGGTCGCCGGGCCGTTCGAGGGCCTGGACAAATACGACCTGCCCACCCAGCTGTGCGCGTTCGCGGCCGGGGTGCTGCGGGCCGAGGCGTCCCACGAGCCCGGTTATTACGACGTCGTGCATTCGCATTACTGGCTGTCCGGGCAGGTCGGCTGGCTGGCCCGGGACCGTTGGGCGGTGCCGCTGGTACACACCGCCCACACGCTGGCCGCAGTGAAGAACGCAGCGCTGGCCCACGGTGACACCCCCGAGCCGCCGCTGCGCACGGTCGGAGAACAGCAGGTTGTCGACGAGGCCGATCGGCTGATCGTCAACACTGATGATGAAGCCGGACAACTGGTTTCGATCCACCATGCCGATCCGGCGCGAATCGACGTGGTCCACCCGGGGGTGGAACTCGACGTCTTCCGGCCGGGTGACCGCCGAACGGCCCGGAGCGCGTTGGGGCTGCCGCTCGATGAGCCCGTGGTGGTCTTCGTCGGCCGGATCCAGCCGCTGAAAGCGCCTGACATCGTGTTGCGGGCCGCCGCGAAGCTGCCGGGGGTGCGCGTGGTCGTGGCCGGTGGGCCGTCGGGCAGCGGGCTGGCCTCCCCGGACGGGCTGGTCTCCCTCGCCGGCGAACTCGGCATCACGCAGCGTGTGACGTTCCTACCGCCGCAGTCCCGCACGAACCTGGCTACGCTGTTCCAGGCGGCCGATCTGGTCGCGGTGCCCAGCTATTCGGAGTCGTTCGGGTTGGTCGCCATCGAGGCGCAGGCCTGCGGCACGCCGGTGGTGGCCGCCGCGGTGGGCGGGCTGCCCGTCGCGGTGCGCGATGGAGTCACCGGCACCCTGGTGGGTAGCCACGATATCGACGACTGGACCGCGGCCCTCGGCGACCTGCTTCGGTTCGTGGACAGCCCGCGGGCCGAGGCGATGAGCCGGGCCGCAGTGGCACACGCCTCGAGGTTCTCCTGGGAGACCACCGCGGACGCACTGCTGGCCAGCTACCGGCGCGCGATCGGGGACTTCACCGGCGGGCGCCGACGCCGCGGCGGCGCGCTGTCGTCGGACCGGGCGTCGGCGCGCGGTCCGCGCCGCTGGGTGTCGCGCCGGGGGGTGGGGGCATGACGCCGTCCGATCAGTCAGTGCGGCAGGTGATCGAGAGCGCGCTGCAAGCCAGCGGCCTTGCCTACTCCGAGACCCCCGGATCCCACGGCGGGCCGGCGGGGCTCGTAGTGGAGTTGCCCGGGGAGCGCAAACTCAAGACCAACACCATCCTGAGCATCGGGGAGCACTCGGTGCGCGTCGAGGCGTTCGTGTGCCGCAAACCGGACGAGAACTACGAGGGCGTCTACCGGTTCCTGCTCAAGCGCAACCGCCGGCTCTATGGGGTCGCCTACACTCTCGACAACGTCGGCGACATCTACCTGGTGGGCAGGTTGTCGCTGGCCTCGGTCGACGCCGACGAGCTCGACCGGGTGCTCGGTCAGGTTCTCGAGGCGGTGGACTCGGACTTCAACACGTTGCTGGAGTTGGGTTTTCGCTCGTCGATCCAGAAGGAGTGGGACTGGCGGGTGTCGCGCGGCGAGTCGCTGAAGAACCTGCGGGCGTTCGCCCACCTGATCCACGAAGACGACGACGGGGAGCGCGAAGCGCGATGAGGTGGGGGTACCACCCGCTTGCGGGGGCGAGTCGAGCAAGAATCCACGAGGACGGCGAGGGCGACGGTTCGCGTCCATGAGATGCTAGGCCGATGCAACCGCGAAACCCCGGCACGTTGGTGCTGCTGCGCCACGGTGAGAGCGAGTGGAACGCCAGCAATCAGTTCACCGGCTGGGTCGACGTCGGGCTGACCGACAAGGGGCGGGCCGAAGCGGTCCGCAGCGGCCAGTTGCTGGTCGAACACGACTTGTTGCCCGACGTGCTGTACACCTCGCTGTTGCGGCGGGCGATCAGCACGGCGCACATGGCTTTGGAGACCGCCGACCGGCTGTGGATCCCGGTACGGCGCAGCTGGCGGCTCAACGAACGCCATTACGGCGCGCTGCAGGGCCTGAACAAGGCCGACATCAAGGCGCGCTACGGCGAGGAACAGTTCATGGCCTGGCGGCGCAGCTATGACACCCCGCCGCCGCCGATCGAGCAGGGCAGCCAGTTCAGCCAGGACGCCGACCAGCGGTACGCCGACATCGGCGGCGGCCCGCTGACCGAGTGCCTGGCCGACGTGGTGGACCGGTTCCTGCCCTATTTCACCGACGTCATCGTCCCGGATCTGCGCACCGGCAAAACCGTGCTGGTCGTCGCGCACGGCAACTCGCTGCGCGCGATGATCAAGTACCTCGACGGGATGTCGGACGAGGAGATCGTCGGGAGCAACGTCCCCACCGGCATCCCGCTTCGCTACGACCTGGATGCCCAGCTGCGGCCGATTGTTGCCGGCGGCACCTACCTCGACCCGGAAGCCGCCGCCGCCGGCGCCGCGGCGGTTGCCGGGCAGGGCCGCGCCTAGCCCAGGGCGGCGTGCGCGGCGCCCCGGAACCCGGGTTTGCCAAACATCACGTGAACGACAGCCGAATACCTGTTGCGTAGCCTGTGACTTGTCCGATTTTGGCCTCGTTCCGCTAGGGCTGCGTTCAGAAGGATTTGTAGGATTTTCCATGTGACTGTGTTCTCGGCAGTGTTGCTGGCCGGGGTCTTGTCCGCGGTGGCGCTGGCCGTGGGTGTTGCGGCCGGCATTCGGCTGTCGTCGCGGCTGGCCCAGCGCCGGCAGCGGGCGGCCGCCGAGTCCACCGGGATCACCGTCGCGCAGATGCTGCAGCGAATCGTCGGACTGATGCCGTTGGGCGCGGCCGTGGTGGACTGCCATCGCGACGTCGTCTACCGCAACGAACGGGCCAAGGAATTGGGCCTGGTGCGCGAGCGGCAGCTTGACGACCAGGCCTGGCAGGCGGCGCAGCAGGCGCTGGACGGTGACGACGTCGAGTTCGACCTGCGGCCGGCGAAACGCGCGCCCGGGCGCTCGGGGTTGTCGGTGCACGGGCATGCCCGGTTGTTGAGCGAGGAGGACCGCCGGTTCGCGGTGGTCTTCGTCCACGATCAGTCCGACTACGCCCGCATGGAGGCGACCCGGCGCGACTTCGTGGCCAACGTCAGCCACGAGCTGAAGACACCGGTCGGGGCGATGGCTCTGCTCGCCGAGGCCCTGCTGGCGTCGGCCGATGACTCCGAGACCGTCCGTCGGTTCGCCGAAAAGGTGCTCATCGAGGCCAACCGGCTCGGCGACATGGTCGCCGAGCTCATCGAGTTGTCCCGGTTGCAGGGCGCCGAGCCGTTGCCGAACGTCACCCCCATCGACGTCGACGCCGTCGTCTCCGAGGCGATTTCGCGCCACAAGGTGGCCGCCGACAACGCCGACATCGAGGTCCGCACCGATTCGCCCAGCGGCCTGCAGGTGCTGGGCGACCAGACGCTGCTGGTCACCGCGCTGGCCAACCTGGTGTCCAACGCGATCGCCTATTCGCCGCCGGGGTCGCCGGTGTCCATCAGCCGCCGCCGCCGCGGGGAAAACGTCGAGATCGCCGTCACCGACCGCGGCATCGGGATCGCCCTGGAAGACCAGGAGCGGGTCTTCGAGCGGTTCTTCCGTGGCGACAAGGCGCGCTCGCGGGCAACCGGCGGCAGCGGGCTGGGCCTGGCCATCGTCAAGCACGTCGCGGCCAACCACAACGGCAGCATCGGCGTGTGGAGCAAGCCGGGCACCGGGTCGACGTTCACGCTGTCCATCCCGGCTGCCCTACCGTCCCAGCGGGACGACGAGCGGGAACTCGAGCAACCGTGGGGTCGTGACGTGCGGCCCGACCGGTCCCAACGAGAGGAAGAACTGAGTCGATGACCCGCGCCTATGACGATGCAGAGCGCAGCGATGAGGAAGAACTGAGTCGATGACCCGCGCCTATGACGATGCAGAGCGCAGCGATGAGGAGGAATGGCGCCGATGACCACTGTGCTGATCGTGGAGGACGAGGAGTCGCTGGCCGATCCGCTGGCGTTCCTGCTGCGCAAGGAGGGTTTTGAGGCCACCGTGGTGACCGACGGGCCCGCCGCACTCGCCGAGTTCGACCGAACCGGCGCCGACATCGTGC
>NZ_JBMIOP010000284.1:0-29506 GCF_049197365.1 Mycobacterium sp. THU-M104 | reverse complement strand
GGGGCGCGGGGCGCTTCCGTCATGCGGCCGGGCCGATCCAGTCATCGAAGCTCAGACCGGAAATGCGTTCGTAGGCATTGATGTAACGGTCACGTGTGGCCTCGATGATGTCGTCGGGCAGCGGTGGCGGGGGGTTCGAGCCGTGCCGTTCCCAACCCGACTCGGGGCCCGTGAGCCAGTTGCGGACGAACTGCTTGTCGAAGCTGGTCTGCACCACACCGGCGCGGTAGTCCTCGGCCGGCCAGTACCGCGACGAATCAGGGGTGAAGATCTCGTCGGCCAGCAGCAAGTTCCCGTCGCGGTCGGTGCCGAATTCGAACTTGGTGTCGGCGATGATGATTCCCTTCGTCAGAGCGTGTTCGGACGCCTGGACATAGATCTGCAGTGTCCGGTCGCGCAGTTGGTTGGCGCGCACCGCGCCCACCATCTCGATCACCTGGTCGAACGAGACGTTCTCGTCGTGTTCGCCCAGTGCGGCTTTGGTGGCCGGGGTGAACAGCGGTGTGGCGAACCGACTGGCCTCGACGAGGCCTGGCGGCAGCGCGATACCACACACCTCGCCGGTCGCCTCGTAGTCCAGCAAGCCCGAACCCGTCAGGTAACCGCGCGCCACACATTCGACCGGCAGCATCTTCAGCTCGCGCACCACCAGCGCTCGGCCCAGCACCGCGTCGGGGATGCGCGGGTCGTCGGGCGGGCCGGCCAGGTGGTTGGGAGCGTCGACGAAGCCGAAGAAGAACACGCTCATTGCGGTCAGGATGCGGCCCTTGTCCGGGATGGTGCTGTCCAGCACATAGTCGTAGGCCGAGATCCGGTCGGTGGCGACGAGCAGCAGGTGCTCGCCGTCGACGCGGTACAACTCGCGGACCTTGCCGCTGGCCAGGTGCCGGTAGTCGGACAGTGCGGGACGCATCGCGCCAGCCTATCGGGCGCCGGAAACGGGGTCCGGCTCCGGGAGCTGTGCTGGGATCGAAGGATGCGATCGCGGTTTCTGCCCTACGCCACCACACCCGGCCGGCTCGCGGGCCAGCTGTTCAGTGACTTCGCCGTCTTCCTCTGGACGGGGATCTGGCTGCTCGTCGGTCTGGCCGTCTACGACGCCATCTCGACGATCGCCGAGGCCGGCCGGCAGGTGGAGGCCGGTGCGCGCGGCATCGCCGAAAGCCTGGCGTCCGCCGGTAGCGGCGCCGGACACATCCCGCTGCTGGGTGACGCGCTCAGCGCGCCGCTCACCTCTGCCGGCCAGGCCGCCCGCGAGATCGCCGGCGCCGGACGCACCCTGGACACCACCGGCAACTGGCTGGCGGTGCTGCTCGCCATGGCCGTCATCGCCCTTCCCATCCTGATCGTCGTCCTGCCCTGGCTGTTCCTGCGCCTGAGGTTCTTCCGCCGCAAACTGGCGGCCACCGCCCTGGCCGCGACCCCGGCCGGCGAACAGCTGCTGGCCCTGCGGGCATTGACGAACCGGTCGGCGCGCAAGCTCGCCGCTGTCAGGCCGGACCCGGTTCGTGGCTGGCGTTACGCCGATCCCCCCACGATCCGGGCACTGGCCGCCCTGGAACTGCGGTCGGCCGGCATCACGATCCCGAACCGCTGACCCGGCTGCCCGGCACGAGGCGGTCCGACCGCGGCGAGCCGGTTCGTCATGGTTGCCGGCACAACTCCACGAACAGATGCCGGTGTGGCGGTTGCTGCGCGTCCATTCGACGGGCCGCACGACACTGACTGCACTGAAACGCGTGAACAGCTCCTCGAACAGGACCCGCAGCTCGAGCCGGGCCAGGTTGGCCCCCAGACAGTAGTGCACTCCCTGCCCGAAGCCCAGGTGCGGATTGGGCTGTCGGGCGACGTCGAAGTCGTCGGCACGGTCGAAGACACCGGCATCGCGATTGGCCGAGCCCTCCCAGACCTGAACCTTCTGACCCGCCTCGATCGGCCGGCCTCCCAGCGTGACATCGCGGGTCGCGGTCCGCCGCTTCGACGGGGACGGCGACGTCCACCGCACCATCTCCTCCACGGCCGCGGGAAGCATGCCGAAATCAGCACGCAGCGAACGCAATTGGCCGGGATGCTCGGCCAGCGCCAGCAGCCCGCCGGCGACCGCATTGCGCGTGGTCTCGGCACCGGCGCTGAACAGCAGGCTGAAGAACGGGTAAAGCTCGAGATCTGAAAGGACCGCATCCTTGTCGTCGGCGTCGTCCAACACGGCGTTGGCCACCACGGACAGCATGTCGTCGGTCGGCTCGGCACGTTTGGCGGCGATCAACTCCTGGCCGCAGGCGTACATCCTCGAGCCGGCCTCCTCGGCCGACGTTCGCGGCGCGAGCTGCGAGAGTGTGGCCTTGCGGGAGGCCCCGAAGTCGAATTGCGGCTCGATGGCCTCGAACAACCAATGCCGTTCGGACTCCGGCACACCCAGCAGGACGCAGATCATCTGCATCGGCAGTTCGGCCGCGATGTCGACGAGGAAGTCGAACGGCTCGCCAGGCACCACCGCATCCAGCAGGACGCGGGCCCGGCCGCGCAGGTCGTCCTCGACGCGCCGGATCATCCGCGGCGTGAGCCCCGAGCCGACCAGGCGCCGGATCTGGGAGTGCCGCGGGTCGTCCATCATGTTGAGCACTTGGCCCGCGATGGCCAGGTCCTGCAGCAGCGTGCCGCCGAACGGCCGCCCACCACCGGTCACCGACGAATAGGCCACCGGGTTTTTGAGCACCTCAAGCGTTTCCGCGTAGGTGGCGACCGACCAGAAACCCTCGCCGCCGGGGGTGTTGTCGGTCGGCTCATGCCAGTAGACCGGTGCCTCGCGGCGGTGCACGGCGAACAGCTCGTGCGGAAATCCGTTCGCGAAATTGTCCAGATCGGTGAAGTCGATTTCCGCGAGCGCGCCGGCCGCAGTCACAGGATCGCCCCCGGACGGTATTCGGCAGCGTCGGGATGGCGGGCCACCAGCGCATCCACCTCGGCGACGACCTCGTCGACCTGGTCGCCGGCGGCACCGGTGAAGGCTTTCTTGTCGGCCAGCGCGGCGTCCAGCGCCGCGGCGTCCAGCGGCAGCCTCGGATCGGCGGCCAGCCGCTCCAGCAGGTCGGGCTCGGCACCGCGTTCGCGCATGTCCAGCGCGGTGGCCACCGCGTGTTCGCGGATCACATGGTGGGCGGCCTCGCGGCCCATCCCGGCGCGCACCGCCGCGATCAGCACCTTGGTGGTGGCCAGGAACGGCAGGTAACGGTCCAGCTCGCGCGCGATCACCGCCGGGTAGGCGCCGAACTCGTCGAGCACGGTCAGGAACGTCTCGATCTGACCGTCGACGGCAAAGAAGCTGTCCGGCAAGGCCACCCGGCGCACCACGGAGCAGAACACGTCACCCTCGTTCCACTGCGCACCGGCCAACTCGGCGGCCATCGACGCATAGCCGCGCAGCACCACCTGCAGCCCGTTGACCCGCTCGCAGCTGCGGGTGTTCATCTTGTGCGGCATCGCCGACGAACCGACCTGCCCGGGCGCGAAGCCCTCGGTGACGAGTTCGTGCCCGGCCATCAGCCGGATCGTGTGGGCCAGCGACGACGGCCCGGCGCCCAGCTGTACCAGAGCGGAGATGACGTCGTGGTCCAGCGAACGAGGATAGACCTGCCCGACGCTGGTCAAGACCGTTGTGAAACCCAGAAACTCGGCCACACGGTGCTCGAGTTCGCCCAACTTGGCCGCATCGCCGTCGAGCAGGTCGAGCATGTCCTGCGCGGTGCCCATCGGGCCCTTGATCCCGCGCAGCGGATAGCGGTCGATCAACCCGCGCAGCCTGGCCAACGCGACCAGCATCTCCTGCGCCGCCGAAGCAAAACGCTTGCCCAGCGTGGTGGCCTGCGCGGCGACGTTGTGGCTGCGCCCGGCCATCACCAGGTCCCGATAGATCACCGCATGCTCGGCGAGCCGCGCCACCACCGCCACCCCGTGGGAGAACACCAGCTCCAGCGACCGCCGGACCTGCAGCTGCTCGACGTTCTCGGTCAGGTCGCGGCTGGTCATCCCCTTGTGCACGTGCTCGTGGCCGGCCAGCGCGTTGAATTCCTCGATGCGGGCCTTGACGTCGTGGCGCAGGACGCGTTCGCGGGCCGCGATCGAGGCCGGGTCGACGTCGTCGAGCACCCGCTCGTAATCGGCGATCGCTGACGGTGGCACCGCAACGCCCAACTCCGCCTGCGCCCGCAACACGGCCAGCCAGAGCCGCCGCTCGGCGGAGATCTTGGCCTCGGGCGACCAGATCGCGACCATCTCGGGGCTGGCGTACCGGGCAGCCAGGACGTTCGGAACGCTCACAAGCACACAGCTTACGGTCGGTCCCGCCCCGACGGGCCGGCTCTCCCCCGCACGCCGAGACCCAGCACAGCCGTCACATCTGCCGCATGAGTCCCGGTGCCGGCGGGCGCATTTTTTGCCCGCCTTCGAGCGACACACCGGGGTGTCCGGCGGCCCGCGCGTTGTCGCTCGAAGGCGGGCCTAACGAGCCCCCTTCCCGGCAGCGGCGCTGGCGGATGTGACACGGCTCGCGCCACCGCGACCCGTAGGTCTGCCGCCTCACCCTCCGGGCCTCCTAACCTGTGCGGGTGCACTTCGCGGGTGTCGACTTGGCCTGGGCCGGGCGCAACCCGACCGGTGTCGCGGTCGTCGACGCGCGCGGCCGCTTGGTGCGCGTCGACGCCGTCCGCGACGACGCCGAGATCCTCGCCGCGTTGCAGCCCTACGTACGGGGCGACTGCGTCGTCGCCTTCGACGCCCCCCTGGTGGTGACCAACGCGACCGGACAACGACCGGCCGAGGCGGCGCTCAACCGTGACTTCCGCCGGTTCGAAGCCGGCGCGCACCCCTCCAACACCACCAAACCGGAATTCGCCGGCGGTCCGCGCGCCGCGCGGCTGGCGCGTGCGCTGCGTCTCGACATGGACCCACGGTCATCGGCCGGGCGGCGTGCTATCGAGGTCTACCCGCACCCGGCGACGGTGGTGTTGTTCCGCCTGGCGCGCACGCTCAAATACAAGGCAAAGCCCGGGCGTGATCTTGGCCGGCTCAAAGCCGAGATGCTGCTGCTGATGGACGGCGTCGAGGGGCTCGCGCACGCCGCGGTGCCGCTGCGCGTCGCGGGCCACGACGACTGGGCGGAGCTGCGCGCGCAGGTGGGCGGCGCGCGACGCAAGAGCGACCTGCGCCGCGCCGAGGACCCAGTCGATGCCGTCGTATGCGCCTACATCGCCTTGTACGCCCACCGCCGCCCAAGCGATGTCACGATCTACGGCGACTCTGCGACCGGATGCATCGTCACCCCATCGCTGCGTTAGCGGGTGTCCGACAACGCCGGCGCCGGTTCGGCATCCGTGCGCCGCTTCGCCCACCCCCTGCTGACCAGTCGGCCGATCACCGCGATGACCACCCCACTGGAGATCATGATCGCGGCCAGGACATACTGCTGCACCGGCCGGCCGAAGAAGGGCATCAGCAGCAGCACCGATGACAGGAATCCGAAGATCGGCAAGGGAGTCGGTGTCCTGAAGTGGGGCCGCCCGACTGTCGACGCGTCACGGCGCAGCACCAGCACCGCGACGTTGACCATGGTGAACACCGCCAGGAGCAGCAACGACGTGGTTCCGCTGAGCACCGAGATCGCATCCCTGTTCGCGAAGGCGGTCACATACAGGATCAACCCCAACGCTATCGCCGTGGTGAACAGCACAGCGACCCACGGCGACCGGCGGGTCGAGCTGACCGCGCCCAGAAACGACGGCAGCACGCCCTCGCGGGCCATTCCGTAGATCAGCCGGCTGGCCATGAGCATGCCGAGCAACGCCGTGTTGGACACCGCGACCATCGAGATGAACGGCAGGATGATCTTGGTCGGCAACCCGGGGGCCGCGGCCTCGACCACGTCGACGAGCGGCGTGTCGCTGGCCTCCAACGCCTTCACGGGCACCACCGCGACGGAGACGACCGCCACCAGCGTGTAGATGACCGCCGCGATGACCAGCCCGGACAGCAACACCTTCGGGAACGTCCTGACCGGGTCCTTGGTTTCTTCGGCCATGTTCACCGAGTCCTCGAATCCGGCCATCGCGAAGAACGCGAGCGACGTCGCCGCGGTCAGTGCGACGAAGAGGTTCTTGTCGCCGACGTTGAACGCGATCACCCGCGAGTAGTGGGCGTGGCCCCCCTTGACCGACGCCCACAGCCCGACGGCGATCACCATCACCAGCCCGGTGATCTCGATGAGGGTGAGCACCACGTTGAGCTTCGCGCTCTCCCGCATACCGCGCAGGTTCACCACCGCCAGCGCCACCATGAACAGCATCGCGACCACAACCACGCCCTTGGTGCCCCAGAAGAGTTTGAAGGCGACGATGAAGTTCGACCCGAAAAACCTCGACGCGGTCGCTGCACCGCTGATCCCGACACACATCACCAGGAACGCGACCATGAATGTGACGAAGCGGTTGCCGAATGCCTTGTGCACATACAGCGCGGTGCCGGCGGCTCGCGGATATTTGGTCACCAGCTCCAGGTAGCTGCACGCGGTCACCGTGGCGATGACGAAGGCCAACAGGAACGGAACCCATGCCGCGCCACCGACCTCGGCTCCCACGTCGCCGATCAGGGCGTAGATGCCGGTCCCGAGCATGTCGCCGACGATGAACAACAGCAGCACGCCGGGCCCCATGACCCGATGTAGGTGCGACTCGCCCGCGGTGTCCGCCCTGTCCATGGTTCCTCCCCGCAAGTCCGCCTTCGGACTTCCTACCACCATGCCAGAGGGGTCCAAACACACGTGAGTACCACCCGGCACCACCGTGCCCGTCGTGACGAAGTCAGATCCGCACGGGTCGCTGGTCGATGGGCGCGAGGACATCGACGAGATCGACCACCGTGTCCAGGGCAGCCGACCTGGGGTCGCGGCCTTCCACGAGGGCGGACACCACCGACCCGTCGACGGCACAGATCAGGGTGCACACCAGTTCGAGATGGACGGACCGGCCCGATCGCTCGAGCGCCTCGGCGACGGCCTCGGCGCGCTGCCGCAGGCTGCGGCGCATGGTCTCCCGCAACGCGGACAGCCGGGTGCACGCGATGTGCCGCTCGTACCGCGAGATCAGCTGGTCGGTGAGGCCCGGCCCGGAAACGTCCCCCACCAGCAGGTCTACCAGCACCTCAGCGGTGGTTTCGGGCCCCCGGCGCCGCCTGGACAGCGACATGACCCGAGCCCGTAGCTGCGCCACCTCGATCATCCCGATGTGCTCGACGGCGCGAGCGATCAGATCGTCGAGCGAGGAGAAGTAGTACGTGGTCGACGCCAAGGGCAGGCCTGCGCGCCTGGCCACCGCCCGGTGCCGCACCGCCTCGAATCCGCCCTCCGCAAGCAGCTCGGCGGCAGCGCTCACAAGCGCATACCGTCGACGTTCTCCTTTTGGAGTCACAGCTGCGGTCACGAGATGCCATGGTGCCAGTCAAAGTGGTACCGCATTGCCATTTTGAACAAACGGCCCGACAAACGAACATGGCATGATGACCCGCATGCCGGACGTGAGCCGTCGCGCCGTGCTGGGCCTCGGGACCAGTGCAGCCGTCGGCGCGGCGGGCGCATTTGCCCTAGACAGCGTGCTCAAGCCCCGCTCACCGCGCGCCACGCCGGTGCCAACCGCCCTCTTCACAGCCGGCACCGGCCTGCCCTTGGCGCCGGCCGTACCCCGCGAACCGGCCCCCTCGAGCCAGCCCGCCCCCACCATGGTCACGGGCTCCTTCGTGTCGGCGGCGCGCGGCGGCATCACCACCAACTGGGCGATCGCGCGCCCACCGGGCCAGACCATGCCGCTGCGGCCGGTCATCGCGCTGCACGGCAAAGGCAGCGACGCTGCCTCCGTGATGGCCGGCGGCGTCGAACACGGGCTGGCCCAGGCCGTCGACGCCGGGTTGCCGCCGTTCGCGGTGGTCGCCGTCGACGGCGGGGGTGGCTACTGGCACACGAGGACGTCCGGCGAGGACAGCGGGGCCATGGTGCTCGACGAGCTGATCCCGATGTTGAGCAACCAGAGCCTGGACACCTCGCGGGTGGCCTTCCTGGGCTGGTCGATGGGCGGCTACGGCGCTTTGCTGCTCGGCGGCCGGCTGGGCCCGGCACGCACCGCGGCGATCTGCGCGGTGAGCCCCGCACTGTGGCTGTCTCCGGGGGCGGCCGCACCCGGCGCGTTCGACGGACCCGCGGACTTCGCGGCCAACTCGGTGTTCGGTATGCCGGCGCTGGCGTCCATCCCGATCCGGGTGGATTGCGGCGACAGCGACCCTTTCTACGCCGCGACCAAACAGTTCGTCGCCCAACTGCCCAACCCGCCGGCGGGCGGGTTCTCCCCCGGGGGGCACAACGGCGCGTATTGGAGTTCGCAGCTGCCCGCCGAGCTGACCTGGCTCGCGCCGCTGCTGGCGGGCTGACCTCTCTGGCGCGGCTCTGGCGCGGCTCCGGCGCGGCTTCGCTCCGAACGTCACGCCAGAGTGGCCCTGGCCGCCGAGCGTCACGCCAGAGTGACTCTCGCCCCGCGTGTTGAGGCCACGCGCACCGGCGTGCGAAGATCCGAAGGTGAGCGCCCCCTTCGACTGGAGCTTGCCCTACGCCTGGCCGCGCAAGCCCGTGCTGGCATCCAACGTGGTGTGCACATCGCAACCGCTCGCCGCCCAGGCCGGCCTGCGCATGCTCGCCGAGGGCGGCAGCGCGGTCGATGCCGCGGTTGCCACCGCGATCGCCCTCACCGTGGTGGAACCGGTGTCCAACGGCATCGGCTCGGACGCCTTCGCCATCGTCTGGGACGGCAGCCAACTGCACGGGCTCAACGCGTCGGGCCGCTCACCCGGAGCCTGGACACCGGAGTACTTCGGCGGCAACGACGTTCCCGCGCTCGGCTGGAACTCGGTGACCGTCCCGGGCGCGGTGTCGGCCTGGGCCGAGTTGCACGCGCGATTCGGCCGGCTGCCGTTCGAGCGGCTCTTCGGGCCCGCAATCTCCTACGCCCGCAACGGCTTTCTGGTCTCACCGACCGTCGCCGATCAGTGGGCGGCGCAGGCGCCGCTGTTCGCGGACCAGCCCGGGTTCGCCGAGACGTTCGCGCCGGCCGGGCGGGCACCCGCCCCCGGTGAGCTGTTCGCGCTCCCCGACCATGCGGCCACGCTGGAAAAGATCGCCGACACCCGCGGCGAGGCGTTCTACCGCGGGGAGCTGGCCGCCCGGCTCGAGGCCCACGCGTCGGCCAACGGCGCCGCCATGACCGCCGACGATCTGGCCGCCCACCGCGCCGACTGGGTCGGCACGATCGACGTGTCCTACCGGGGGTACACCGTCCACGAGATCCCGCCCAACGGTCAGGGCATTGTGGCGTTGATCGCGCTGGGAATCCTCGAGAATTTCGACATGGCCTCGCTCCCGGCGGATTCCGCCGACAGCGTGCACCTGCAGATCGAAGCGGTGAAGCTGGCTTTCGCCGACGCGCAGGCCTATGTCTCCGACATCGCGCACATGCCGGTCGGCCAGCAACACCTGTTGGACCGGGAGTACCTGAAACAACGCGCCGCGCTGATCGACCGGAATCAGGCCAGGCCGGCGTCCGCGGGCACCCCGGGTGGGGGCACCGTGTACCTGACCGCCGCCGACGCCGCGGGGGCGATGGTGTCGATGATCCAGTCCAACTACATGGGGTTCGGCTCCGGCGTGGTCGTGCCGGGAACCGGAATCTCGCTGCAGAATCGCGGCGCGAACTTTGTTGCTGCACCAGGTCATCCGAACCGGGTCGGGCCCGGCAAGCGCCCCTACCACACCATCATCCCGGCTTTCGTGACCAGGAACGGCTCGCCGGTCATGAGCTTCGGGGTGATGGGCGGCACCATGCAGCCCCAGGGCCACGTGCAGGTGATGGTGCGGATCGCCGACCACGGCCAGAATCCGCAGGCGGCGTGCGACGGACCCCGGTTCCGGTGGGTGGACGGCATGCAGGTCAGCTGCGAACGGGGATTCCCGCCGGCCACGCTCGACGAGCTGCACCGGCGCGGGCACGACCTGGTGTCCGTCGGGGACTACAACCAGTTCGGCAGCTGCCAGGCGATCTGGCGCCTCGACGGTGGGTACCTCGCGGCCAGCGATCCGCGCCGCGACGGCCAGGCCACGGGTTTCTGAGGCGCGCTAGACGCGAATCTTGCCTTCGGACGCCAACAGCGCGATGTCGCTTCGGAAGTGGCTGCCCGGCAAACGAATCGAACGCAGGATGTGGTAGGCGTTGGCGCGCGCCGCCGACAGATCGGCGCCGGTGCCCACCACCGACAGCACCCGGCCGCCGGACGAGACGATCGCGCCGTCGCCGCGGCGTGCCGTCCCCGCGTGCAGCACCCCGGCGGCGTCCGAGCCGACGACGACATCGCCGACCCGCGGCCGCCCGGGATAGTTCTCCGCCGCCAGCACCACCGTGACCGCGGCACCGTCACGCCAGCGCAACGCGCCGAAGTCGGCCAGCGTGCCGGCGCCCGCGGCATACAGCAGCTGCCCCAGCGGGGACTCCAGCAGCGCCAGCACGGCCTGGGTCTCCGGATCGCCGAAGCGGCAGTTGAATTCGACCACCGCGGGCCCCCTCGCGGTGATCGCGAGTCCGACGTAGAGCAATCCGCTGAACGGGCATCCGCGCCGGACCATCTCGGCAGCAACGGGTTCGACGATGGTGGCGACCACGTCCCGGTAGATGCCGTCGGGCAGCCACGGAAGCGGCGCATAGGCGCCCATGCCACCGGTGTTGGGTCCGGTGTCGCCCTCCCCGACGCGTTTGAAGTCCTGCGCAGGAAGCAGGGGCACCACGGTTTTGCCGTCGAGCACGCAGAACAGCGACACCTCGGGGCCGTCCAGGTAGGACTCCAGCATCACCGGGTGACCGGCCTCGAGCAACCCGGCGGCGTGGGCGCGCGCGACATCTCGGTCCGCCGTCACCACCACGCCCTTGCCGGCAGCCAGGCGGTCGTCTTTGACCACCCAGGCCGGGTCGCCGGCCGGCGGCCCGAACCGCTCCAGGGCGGCATCCAGATGCGCTGGGGTATCGACGGTTTCGCTGGCTGCGGTGCGCACGCCCGCCGCGGCCATGACATCCTTGGCGAACGCTTTGGACCCTTCGATACGAGCGGCCTCCCGGCTTGGCCCGAAGCACACGATGCCGGCGGCGCGCACGGCGTCGGCCACTCCCAGCACCAGCGGAACCTCGGGCCCGATGACGACCAGGTCGGCGCGGACCGAGCGCGCCAGGGCGACGACGTCCTCGCTCGAGGTGACGTCGACGTCGTGCTGCTCGGCGATCCGGGCCGTGCCGGCATTGCCGGGAGCGACGGCCAGTGCGGTGACCTCTGGATCTCTCTGCAGCGCCAGCAGCAGGGCATGTTCACGGGCACCGGAGCCGATCACCAGGACGCGCACGAGACGTCAGACTAGCCGGGCAGCCGCCGCACGCGATCAGCCACCTCGGCAGTAACGGTCTCGATGGCTTCGACGAACTCCGGCACCGCGGTCTCCGGGCGCGGCGGGAAGCGTCTGACCACCAGCGCGAATCGGCCGTCCTCAGTTGGCAGATTCACCGGCGTTCATCTTCAACGCCGCCTCCACGTTGGCCTTCTTGTCCTCACCGGCGCCCTTCGCCGCGGCCTTCTTACGCTTGGCCACCACGGCGCTGACAGCGCCGTTGAACGCCGAACCCAGCGGAAAGCCGAGGTAGTGGGTGAGAAAGACGGCCATCTCTTTGAGTTCGTCCTCGGCGAGCTCCCCGTTGAGCAGCGCGGCGTTGATCTGGATCTCGGCGAGGTCGCGACTTCCGATGGCGGTCACCGCCGTCAACGTCATGATGCGTTTGTCGCGCATCGACAGTCCCGGCCGGGTCCAGATTCTGCCGAACAGGTGGTCGACGGTCAGGTCGAAGTACGGGTCGCCCTCGATGTTGGGCATCTCCCAGCCGTAGACCTCGTTCATCTTCTCCAGGCCCGTGCGGCGCAGTTCGTCCATTGCGTCTCCCATCACTCCGTATGCGCTACGCCGAGGCCGTCCGCCAGCCGCTGCAAGGCCAGCTGGGCTAGCGGCAGGTCGACCGACATCGCCTCGCCCAGCGCCAGCGCCAGGCTCAGGTCCTTCTCCCCCAGGCCACGCGCGTGCACGAAGGATTGGTACAGAAAGTTCTCTGGCTCAAGGGGGTTCATGTTGTCGCGCACCATGATGGCCCCCGGCCCGCCGGTGAGCGCGTCGGTGTGGCGGACGACCCGGCCCAGCGCCTGCAGGTCCAGCCCGGCCGCCTCGGCCAGCTTCATGGCCTCGCCCGCGGCGGCGTAGGAGGTGAACGTCAGCATGTTGCGGGCCAGCTTCATCCGCGTTCCCGCGCCCGGCTCGCCGGCATGGATGACCAGCGACGCCCACTGCTTGAACTCCGGCTTGATCCGCTCGTACACTCCCCGCTCGGCGCCCACCATGGTGGCGAGTTCGCCTTTTTCGGCGGCGGCGGCGCCGCCGCTCACGGGGGCGTCGACGATGTGGATCTCCCGCGGCTTCAGCTCCGCGGCCAGTTCAGCGGCGGTGGTGTCGGCGATCGTCGAGTGGATCGCGATCACCGTGTTGGGCTTCGCCCCGGCCGCCAGTTCGCCGACGACCTCACGCACCTGCGCGTCGTCGAGGACGGTGACGTGGACGAGGTCAGCCGCGGCGACCTCGTCCACGCCGCCCGCCGGCGTCGCGCCGGCCTCGGCCAGCGGCGTCATCGCTTCGGCGCGCACATCGAAGACCGTCAGCCCGCCCGGCCAGCCGGCCAGCTGTTTCGCCATCGGCGCGCCCATGTTGCCCAGGCCGACGTAGCCGACCCGCATGCTCTCGGATGGTTGCGTCATGACCGGATTATCTGCCCGCCGTCGACGTTGAAGATCTGCCCGGTGATCCAGGCGGCCTCATCGGACAGCAGGAACAGGCACATCCCGACCAGATCGTCGGGAGTTCCCATGCGCGACAACGGGAGACCCTTGACGATGTCGGCGACGATCTCCGCCGGCGTGGTGGTGCGGTTGGCCTCGGTGTCGATCGGTCCTGGCGCGATCGCGTTGATCCGGATGTTGCGGCCTCCCAGCTCTCGCGAAAGCTGTTGGGTCAGGCCGTTGATGCCGACCTTGGCCAGGCCGTAGAAGTTGGAATACAGCCACGCCGCAGTGGACGACTGGTTCACGATCGCCCCGCCGCCGCGCTTGGCCATCTTCTTGTACACCGCGCAAGTGCACCACAGCGCGCCGTCGAGATTGACGCTCATGAACTTCTTGTAGTACTCCGGGTCGACGGTCAGTAGGAAGTCCAGTTTCATACCGCCGAAGATGGCGGCGTTGTTCACCAGGTAGTCGATGCCGCCGAACTCGGCCAGCGTGGCATCGGCCATCGCCTTGGCCGAAGCAGGGTCGGAGACGTCGAGCGGCACGGCCAGGGCCGTGCCGCCGTCGGCGGCGATCTGCTTGGCCACCGCCTCCGCGGCCTCGGCCTTGATGTCGGCCACGACGACCGCGGCGCCCTCCCGGGCCAGCGCCTCGGCGTACGCCTGGCCGATCCCGCCCCCGGATCCGGTGACGATGGCGACTTTGTTCTCGAACCGCATGCTCGTCAGGCTCCTCTAGTTGATTGCCGTGGCAATGGTCTTGATTTCCAGGTACTCCTCGAAACCGGCCAGACCCATCTCGCGACCGTTTCCGGACTGCTTGTAGCCACCGAACGGCGCATCGGCCGAATACCACACGCCGCCATTGACGTTGATCGTGCCCGCGCGCAGCCGCCCGGCCGCCCGCGCCGCGCGCTGCGGGTCGGCGCCGAAGACCGTGCCCGACAGTCCGTAGGGCGAGTCGTTGGCGATGCGGACCGCGTCCTCGTCGCCGTCGTGCGGGATCACCGTCAGGACGGGGCCGAAGATCTCCTCGCGCGCGCAACGCGCGTCGTTGCCCAGCCCCGCGATCACGGTGGGTTCGATGAAGAACCCGACGTCCCGGTCGGCCGGACGGCCCCCGCCGCACGCGAACGTCCCGCCCTCGGCGATCGCCGAGTCGAGATAGCCCTGTATCCGGTCACGCTGGCGGGCCGAAATCACCGGCCCGCAGATGGTTCCGGGGTCGGTGGGGTCGCCGGCCTTGATACCGGCCAACGTGGCGGCAGCGATGGAGACGGCTTCGTCGTAGCGCGCCCGCGGCACCACCAACCGGGTGGTGATCGCGCAGCCCTGCCCCGCGTGCATGCACACCGAGAACCCGGCCACCCCCACCGCACCGCCCAGGTCGGCGTCGTCGAGGACGATGAACGCCGACTTGCCACCCAGCTCGAGGAAGACCTTCTTGATGGTCGCGGCGCCATCGGACATCACGCTGCGGCCGGTCGCGGTCGAGCCGGTGAACGAAATCATGTCTACCCGAGGGTCTTTGGCCAACAGTGCACCCACGGCGTGGTCGCTGGAGGTGACGATGTTGAGGACACCGGGCGGGAAGTCGGTGTACTCGGCGATGAGCTCCCCGAGCACGGCGGCACACCAGGGCGTATCGGGGGCGGGCTTGAGGACGACGGTATTCCCGGCGGCCAGCGCGGGCCCGATCTTGGCGAGGTTGATCTGGTGGGGGAAGTTCCACGGGGTGATGGCGCCGACGACACCGACCGCCTCGCGGGCGATGGTGCGCCGGGTGGGAATGCCCATGGGCGCGGCCTCGCCGAGATCCTGTTTGTAAACGTAGGATTCGGCGGTGTCGGCCGCGAACGCGAGGTCGTTGACTGGGACCTCGAGCTGGGCGATTTGAGTGAGCATCCGCGGCGCGCCGACTTCGGCGATGGTCAGGTCGCGCAGTTCCTCGAGGTGCTGCCGCAACGCCTCCCGCAGCTGGCGCACGCACCGCACCCGCAGCGCGGTGTCGCGCGACCAGTCCGTCTCGTCGAAGGCGCACCGCGCGGCCTCGATGGCGCGGCCCATGTCGTCGGCGCCGGCGTCGGCGGCGACACCGAGCACCTCCTCGGTCGCAGGGTTGATCGTCAGGAAGGTGCCGGCGCTGCCGGCCGACATCGTGCCGTCGATGAAAAGCTGACTCACGCCGTCGGCCAGCAAGGCCATCTCGCGCTCCCGTCTTCGCGTGGCGGACCGCGGGCCCGGAACCCGCACAACATCAAGTGGACACTTGTCCGGTATTGCCCCAGGGAACCCTAGTCCTCCAGGTGGTGGCCGTGCAAGGGGCGATGCCCGGAACGGCGCGCAACCGCGCAGATATTGGCCGTTGAGCGCGGCATTTCCGGCGCGGCCTTGCCAGGCGCCGCGTCGATCCGTTAGCTTGGACATGTGTCCAGCGATGTGGGGGTGACGACGCCATCTCAGGCTGGGCGGCACGCCGGTCAAGCGCCGCGCAACCGCCGCCAGGAGGAGACATTTCGCAAGGTGCTGGCCGCCGGCATCGAAACCCTGCGTGAGACGTCGTACGCGGACCTGACGGTGCGCGCGGTGGCGGCGCGCGCCAAGGTCGCCCCGGCCACCGCGTACACCTACTTCTCGTCGAAGAACCACCTGATCGCCGAGGTCTATCTGGACCTGGTCCGGCAGGTCCCGTTCTTCACCGACGTCAACGACTCCATGCCCACCCGGGTGGAGATGGTGCTGCGCCACCTGGCGCTGGTGGTCGCCGACGAGCCGGAGGTCAGCGCGGCCTGCACGACGGCGTTGCTCAGCGGCGGTGGCGACCCGGCGGTGCGCGCCGCGCGCGACCGGATCGGCGCGGAGATCCACCGCCGCATCACGTCCGCCATGGGCCCCAACGCCGATCCCACCGCCGTGGCGGCGCTGGAGATGTCGTTCTTCGGTGCGCTGGTGCAGGCCGGCAGCGGCGAGTTCACCTATCGCGAGATCGCCGACCGGCTGGCCTACGTGGTGAAGCTCATCCTCACCGGCGCCGCAGAGACAAGCCAGGAGACACACAGCGAATGACCGTGCATGTGGGTGACCACGAGCTGGTGTTCGATCCCTACGACTACGACGTCCACGAAGATCCGTACCCGTACTACCGGCGGCTGCGCGACGAGGCCCCGCTGTACCGCAACGAGGAACTGAAGTTCTGGGCGGTGTCGCGGCACAGCGACGTGCTGCAGGGCTTCCGCAACAGCACCACACTGTCCAACAAGTACGGCGTCTCGCTGGACCCGGCGTCGCGCGGCCCGCACGCGTCCAAGACGATGTCGTTCCTGGCGATGGACGATCCTGCCCACCTGCGGCTGCGCACCCTGGTGTCGAAAGGCTTCACCCCACGCCGGATCCGGGAACTCGAGCCCCGCGTCACCGAGATCGCGACACGGCACCTCGACACGATGCTGGACAAGGCCAGGTCTGCAGCGGACGGCGCCGGCAACTGCGTCGACTACGTCGACGAATTCGCCGGCAAGCTGCCCATGGACGTCATCTCCGAGCTGATGGGGGTCCCCGAACCCGACCGGGCGCAGGTCCGGGCCTGGGCCGACGAGGTGATGCACCGCGAGGAGGGGGTCACCGACGTCCCGCCGGAAGCCGTCGAGGCCTCCCTCAACCTGATCGTCTACTACCAGGGGATGGTGGCCGAGCGACGCGAGAAGCCCACCGACGATCTGACCACGGCACTGCTGGAAGCCGAGATCGACGGCGACCGGCTCACCGACGACGAAGTCCTCGGGTTCATGTTCCTGATGGTGATCGCCGGCAACGAGACGACCACCAAACTTCTTGCCAATGCCGCGTTTTGGGGCCACAGGAATCCCGACCAGCTGACGCCGGTCTACGCCGACCTGTCCCGGGTGCAGCTGTGGGTCGAGGAGACCCTGCGCTACGACACGTCCAGCCAGATCCTGGCCCGCACGGTCTCCGGCGAGCTGACCCTCTACGACACCACCCTTCCCGAGGGCGACGTCCTGCTGCTGCTGCCCGGTTCGGGGCATCGCGACGAACGGGTGTTCGACCGCCCCGACGAATTCGTGATCGGACGCGGAATCGGGCCCAAGCTACTGAGTTTCGGCAGCGGGGCGCATTTCTGCCTGGGCGCGCACCTGGCCCGCATGGAGGCGCGGGTGGCCCTCACCGAGTTGTTCAAGCGAATCCGCGGGTTTGAGGTCGACGAGGCCACCGCCGTCCGCGTCCACTCCAGCAATGTCCGCGGCTTCGCCCATCTGCCGATGACCGTGGAGGTCCGCTGAATGCCCCGATTCGACCCCCTGCCCGATCGCCGGCCGGCGATCGTGGCCGGCGCCTCCTCCGGCATCGGGGAGGCCACCGCCATCGAGCTCGCGGCCCACGGCTTCCCGGTCTCCCTGGGTGCGCGCCGCGTCGGCAAGCTCGACGACATCGTCGGCAAGATCAACGCCGACGGCGGCCAGGCGGTCGGATTCCACTTGGACGTCACCGATCCGAAATCCGTGAACTCCTTCGTCGCGCAGTCGGTCGAAGCCATCGGCGAGATCGAGGTGCTGGTGACCTGCGCGGGTGACACCTCCTTCGGCAAACTCGCCGAGATCGCGGACGACGAATTCGAAGCGCAGCTGCAGATCCATCTCGTCGGCGCGTTCCGGTTGGCCGGCGCGGTGCTGCCGGGAATGTTCGAGCGCCGGCGCGGTGACCTGATCTTCGTCGGCTCCGACGTGGCCTTGCGACAGCGGCCGCACATGGGCGCCTACGGTGCGGCCAAGGCCGCGCTCGTCGCGATGGTCACCAACTTCCAGATGGAACTCGAGGGCACCGGCGTGCGCGCCTCGATCGTGCATCCCGGCCCGACGAAGACGTCGATGGGCTGGAGCCTGCCGGCCGAGAAGATCGGCCCGGCGCTTCAGGACTGGGCCAGGTGGGGTCAGGCCCGCCACGACTACTTCCTGCGGGCGGCCGACCTGGCACGCGCCATCACGTTCGTCGCCGAGACACCGCGCGGTGGCTTCATCGCGAACATGGAGCTTCAGCCCGAGGCGCCGTTGGCCGACAACACATCTCGCCAGAAGCTGGCCCTGGGCGAAGAAGGGATGCCAGGACAATGACCACCACTGCGACTGTGCCCCGGGTTTCCGGCGGCGAAGAAGAACACGGCCACCTCGAGGAGTTCCGCACCGACCCGATCGGGCTGATGCGGCGGGTCCGCGACGAGTGCGGGGACGTCGGCTGGTTCCAGCTGGCGGACAAGCACGTAATCCTGCTCTCCGGCGCCGGCGCCAACGAGTTCTTCTTCCGCTCCGCCGACGAGGACCTCGACCAGGCGCAAGCCTATCCGTTCATGACGCCGATCTTCGGCAAGGGCGTCGTGTTCGACGCCAGCCCGGAGCGGCGCAAGGAGATGCTGCACAACTCGGCGCTGCGCGGTGAGCACATGAAGGGCCATGCCACCACCATCGAGCGCGAAGTGCACCGGATGATCGAGAACTGGTGCGACGAGGGCGAGATCGACCTGCTGGACTTCTTCGCCGAACTGACCATCTACACCTCGACCGCGTGCCTGATCGGCACCAAGTTCCGCAACCAGCTCGACTCGCGGTTCGCGCACTTCTACCACCAGCTCGAGCGCGGCACGGACCCGCTGTGCTACGTCGACCCGTATCTGCCGATCGAGAGCTTCCGCATCCGCGACGAAGCCCGAAAAGGCCTGGTGGCGTTGGTGCAGGAGATCATGAACCAGCGCATCGCCAACCCGCCGGCGGACAAGGGCGACCGCGACATGCTCGACGTGCTGGTGTCGATCACCGATGAGCAGGACAACGCGCGGTTCTCGGCCGACGAGGTCACCGGAATGTTCATCTCGTTGATGTTCGCCGGGCACCACACCAGTTCGGGCACCTCGGCGTGGACGCTGATCGAGCTGATGCGACACCCTGAGTCCTACGCGGAGGTGGTCAAGGAGCTCGACGAGCTCTACGCCGACGGGCAGGAAGTGAGCTTCCATGCGCTGCGCCAGATCCCGAAGCTGGAGAACGTCCTCAAGGAGACCCTGCGCCTGCACCCGCCGCTGATCATCCTGATGCGGGTGGCTCAGGGCGAGTTCGAGGTCGAGGGCTATCCCATCCACAAGGGCGATTTCGTCGCGGCCTCGCCGGCGATCTCCAACCGGATCCCCGAGGACTTCCCCGACCCCGGCGACTTCGTGCCGCGGCGATACGAGGAGCCCCGCCAGGAGGACCTGGTGAACCGGTGGACGTGGATTCCGTTCGGCGCGGGCAGACACCGCTGCGTGGGCGCGGCGTTCGCCCAGATGCAGATCAAGGCGATCTTCTCGGTTCTGTTGCGCGAGTATGACTTCGAGATGGCCCAGCCGCCCGACAGCTATCACAACGACCACTCGAAGATGGTGGTGCAATTGGCCCGGCCCGCCACGGTGCGCTACCGCCGCCGCAGATAGGAGATGGCCGATGGGTTTTCGAGTCGAGGCCGACCTGGACCTGTGCCAGGGCCATGCGATGTGCGAGCTGGAGGCCCCGGATCATTTCCGGGTACCCAAACGCGGCAAGGTCGAGATCATCGACGCCGAGCCGCCTGAAGACGCCCGCGGGGAGATCCAACGGGCCGTCCGGGCATGCCCCACCCAAGCACTGTTCATCACGGAGAAAGAGGACTGAGAATGGCGTCGCGCGCAGAACTCGAGGCATGGGTCGACCGCTGGTTGCAGGCCAACAAGGACTGCGAGAAGGCCGGCGACTGGAAGCCGCTGGCAGACTTCTATGCCCCCGAGGCCACCTACGGCTGGAACATCGGCCCCAAGGAGGACGCGATGTGCGTGGGCGTCGACGAGATCCGCGACATTGCCCTCGGTCTGGAAATGGAGGGCCTGGAGAACTGGGTCTATGAGTATCAGAAGGTACTCATCGACGAGAAGCAGGGTGAGATCGTCGGCTTCTGGAAGCAGATCGTCACCAAGTCCGACGGCAACCAGGGCGAGATCTATGGCATCGGCGGTAGCTGGTTTCGGCTGGACAACGACAACCTCATCGCGTGGCAGCGTGACTTCTTCGACTTCGGTCACGTCGCGAAGATGTTCGCGACGCTGATCGAATCCGGCGATCTGAGCAGCGGCATGCAGCAGCGGATCGAGCGCAGCCTGGCCGGGGAGAAACTGCCCGGCTACTACCCGCTGGGGCAAGCCCCGGTCCCGATTTGGTAGCACGGGTGCCGGTGCGCCGGTCCACTCCGTAGCCCGCCGGGGCGTCGCCGAGCGCTCAGCGGGTGACTCCGCGCGGTCGCGGTAGTCGGTGGCATCGCAGTTTCGCGCTGTTCCTACAGAGACGGTGCCGGTTCGATACGGAGTATGTAGATCTTCGCGTCGGCCGTTGTTGTCCAGATGACGATCCAGTCCACACCACCACCCGGAGACCGCGACCGAGTTCGACGACTGGAAGAACCCAGCCCTCGGCGCGTGGATGTATCGGCTCCATGCGCGCATTCTCCCCGGTGGCAGCCAGGCTGGAAATCGTCACCTTCGAATTGATCCGTATGTCGCCCTGCAGGCGGGTTGCTGTGAACCGTTGGACTCAACTCACCCGGACACGCAGGGCCCCTGGCCCAAATGCCTCCTCGGCGCGCTGATATCACCGCTTGATCAACACCTCAAGGTTGCGATGAGCCCACGCCTCGCTGAACGCCCCCGCGGTCGGCCCACTCCTGCCCGCCATAGGCGAACATCGCCGGGCACGACAGCAGGTAGCGCCCGCGGTCGCCGTTGGCCAAGTGTCCCAGCGGTGTGGGCAACCGCACACTGACTTGTCCGGCCGCGGTGACGGTGATCGTGAGGTTGCCCAACAGCTCGTCGGAGGAACCATGGGCGCTGATGCGGTAGCGCGGCATCCCATCGCGCCGCCGCCACTGTTTGGCGGTGAGCCCGGCATCATCGAGGTGGCCGCTGATGCGGGCCAGACCTTAAGGCGTACCTGCATGCTGGGTAGCTCCCGACCGCCGAACTCGTCGAGCGGTGCCAACTGCGCGCTACTGCGGTCCGTGACGCGCTGGTGCGCTACCTCGACGAGCGCCGACCCGGTCTGGACTATGGGTCGTTCAGTGCTTTGGTCATTCACCTGATCGGCGGATTCTGGGCTGAAATCGAGCGTCACTACCCCCGAACTCGATAATCTCAGTGTGATGGCCGGCGTAAGTCCTACCCACAGCTACTGATGAACGTTCGCAGCCTCTACCTCGACATCCAGGAATCAGCGACCGTCTGAATCCAAGAGGCCTGCCTTCTCGATGGCGCACACTGACTGCGGTGACGGCGACGACTGCAGGAGGCGGACAGTGACCGACAACGCGGGTAGCCCGATCAGGGCGGTCGCCCGGTACATGGGCGCACAGCGCGAGCGGTTCATCGCCGACCTGATCGACGCCACCACGGCACAGATCCGGGCGCTGGACTTCGACGTCCGGATGGTGGAGTTGTTGAAGGCCAGCATCACGGAGAACGTGGTGGCGGCGATCCACTATCTGGAGCTGGACACACCGGAGATCCCACTGGATGCCCCGCCGGCGGCAATGGGCTACGCCCGCGCGCTGGCTCAGCGGGACGTCCCGCTGTCGGCACTGATCAGAGCCTATCGATTCGGGCATGCACGGTTTTTGGACATCGGCATGCAGTACGCGTTGTCGTTGCCACCCGCCGAGCGCACCGTGGCGATCATCAACCTGGTCAACCGTTCGGCCCGCTGGATCGACCAGATCTGCGACCAGGTGGGGGTGGCCTACGAGCAGGAGAGGGAGCACTGGGTGAGCAGGCGCAGTGGCCTGCGTCAGCAGTGGATCAGCCAGGTGCTCGCAGGGGATACGATAGACACCCACCGCGCCGAAGAAGTCCTCGAATATCGCTTCGAGGGCATGCATGTCGCCGCGGTGGCGTGGACCGACGTCGCGGTGCCCGTCTCCGACGTGGTGACTCTGTTCGATCAGGTCCGATCGCTGGTTGCCGCCGAACTGGACGCGCCCGGACGTACGTTGCTGGTTCCCACCGATGAGCGTGAGGCGCGGCTGTGGTTCGGCGTGCGGAGTGCCGACGGCACCGACCTGTCGCTAGTGCGGACTGCGCTGGAAAAAGCTGGGCACCAGGTCTATCTGGCATTCGGCAACCGGGAAGTGGGCTTGGACGGTTTCCGCCGGTCGCTGAAGCAGGCCGAACGTGCGAAGGCGGTGATCGTCACCCTTGCCCGACCCGCGACCCGGGTCGCGTTCTACGCTGACGTCGCCCCGGTCGCGTTGATGGCCCGCGATCTCGACGAGCTGCGGCACTTCGTCGGGGAGGTGCTGGGCGATCTGGCGATCGACGATGAGCGCACCGGCTGGCTGCGGGAGACGCTGCGCGAGTTTCTGTCCCGCAACCGCAGCTACGTGGCAACCGCCAACGCGATGACATTGCACCGCAACACTATCCAGTACCGGGTCGGGCAGGCGCTGAAACTGTGCGGGATCGGCCTTGAAAACCCCGACGCCGTATTGCGGGTGCAGATCGCCCTGGATGCCTGCCGGTGGATGGCCTCGGCGGTGCTGCGCCCGGCCGGGCCGGCCGCGACGATCAGGCCTGGCTGAGACGGTTCATGCTCCGCGCACAACTGCGGCAGCACGCTTCGTCGTCGGGACATATGGTGCGCATCACATCAAGCACGTTAGCGTGGCATAGCTTTCGTTAAAGCTCCCGTCGAGAGGAATAAATGCACTTCGCTGAGTTGCTCGATGACCGCGCCGCACGCGACCCGCACGGCCCGGCTTTGGCCGATGAGTATAACGGGCAGCTCACCAACGCACGGCTGCTGCAGCGGGTGGAGAATGCCGCGGCCCGGCTGGCGCAAGCGGGCGTCCGCGCGGGCGACGTCGTCGCAGTGAAGTTGCCCAATCGAGTGGAGCTGGTCGTCGCGCTGTTCGCGGCATGGCGGTTAGGCGCGGCGGCAACCCCGGTCAATCCGTTCCTGACCTCTACCGAGGTGGACTATCAGCTCGGCGACGCCGCGGCCCGGGTCGTGGTGTGCGACGATGCGGCGACGCCAGACAGCGGCTGCGCCGTGGTCGGGATGGCCGAACTGTCGGAACCCGCTGGGCCGGCGACGGGTTCGGTCGTTGTCTCCGACCATGCGGTGGCACTGTTGGTGTACACCAGCGGCACGACGGGCCGGCCCAAGGGGGTCGAGTTGACCCACGCCAACATCATGGCGATGGCGCAGTCGATGATCGAGTTCGTCGGGATGAGCGCCGATTCGCACAGCCTGCTGGTGCTGCCGCTGTTCCACGTCAACGGCATCGTGGTCAGCATCTTGGCCCCGCTGCTGGCTGGCGGGCAAGCCACCGTGGCGGGGCGCTTCAACCCGACCACGTTCTTCGACATCGTCGAACAGGTTCGGCCCACGACGTTTTCGGCAGTTCCCACAATCTATGGCAAGCTCGCCGCACTGCCTTCTGAAGTCGTTCCGGACACCAGCTCGCTGCGGTACGCTGTGTGCGGGGCGGCGCCAATGCCAATTGAGCTGATTCGGCGCTTTGAGCAACGCTACAACGTCCCGATCATCGAGGGATACGGGCTCTCGGAAGGCACTTGCGCATCCACCAGCAATCCGCTCGATGGTGTCCGCAAACCCGGCACAGTCGGATTGGCCTTACCCGGCATCCAGGTGGCGGTCATGGACGAGCACGGCAAACTGGTCGCCGACGGATCGCCCGGCGAGGTCGTGATCCAGGGACCCACGGTGATGCGCGGCTATCTCAACCGGCCCGTGGAGACCGCGAAAACCATCGTCGACGGCTGGCTGCACACCGGCGACATCGGCGTGCTGGACGCCGACGGCTACCTGACCCTCGTCGACCGGGCCAAAGACATGATCATCCGCGGTGGCGAGAACATCTACCCCAAGGAGATCGAGTCGGTTCTCTACAGCCACCCGGCGGTGCACGAGACCGGCGTGGTCGGCCGGCCCGACCCGGTCTACGGCGAGGTACCGGTGGCGTTCGTGTCGCTGCGCGGCGACGCCGACGTCACTCCCGACGGCCTGCGCGAGCATCTCCAGGTACGGCTGGCCAAGTACAAACTGCCCGCCGACATCATCGTGGTCGACGATCTGCCCAAAAATCCGGTCGGCAAGATCGACAAGCCCGGCCTGCGAAGCCAATTCGTCCAAACTGACATTTGCTTTTCGACAAGGTAATCATGGGATTCATCAAACCGTCGATGCCTGACGTCGACTTCGATTCCTGGCAGACGTTACCGTGGGGCACCCGGGTTCAGATCTGCAGCCGCCACTGGGCCGAACATGGTTTCGGCACACCGTACGCGGTCTATCTGTTATACCTGCTGAAAATCGCGGCCTATGTGGCCGGCGCCGCCACGGTCATCGCGCTGACACCCGAACTCGGTGGGCTCAGCCACATCAGCCAGTGGTGGATGCAACCGATCATGTACCAAAAGGCGGTCGTTTTCACACTCCTGTTCGAGATCCTGGGCCTGGGCTGCGGATCGGGACCGCTCACTGGCCGATTCTGGCCGCCGATCGGCGGCTTCTTATATTGGTTGCGGCCCAACACGATTCGGCTACCACCCTGGCCGGACAAGGTTCCGTTCACTGGAGGCGACACCCGCACCGTGCTCGACGTCGCCCTGTACGCGCTCGTGCTCGTCTCGGGAGTGTGGGCGCTGCTGTCGCCGGGTCAGGGCAGCCCGGTCACGGCCGGCGGCGATGTCGGGCTGATCAATCCCGTCGTGGTAGTGCCGACGATCATCGCGCTGGCGCTGTTGGGGCTGCGTGACAAAACCATCTTCCTGGCCGCCCGTGCCGAGCACTACGGCTTGAAGTTGCTGGTCTTCTTCTTCAGTTTCACCACCCAGATAGCCGCTTTCAAGATCATCATGCTCGGACTGTGGTGGGGGGCCGCGACATCCAAGCTCACTCACCATTTCCCGTACGTGGTCGCAGTGATGACGAGCAACAATGCACTATTGCAGAGCAAGACATTCACCTGGTTCAAGCGCAAACTCTACCGCGATCCGGTCAACGACCTGCGCCCGTCCCGGTTGCCGAAGCTGATGGCGCACGTTGGCGGAACCACTGCCGAATTCATCGTGCCCGGGATCCTGGTTTTCGTCGCCGGCGACCAGCCGTGGCGGTGGGTTCTCATCGGGTTCATGGTGATCTTCCATCTCAACATCATTTCCAACCTGCCGATGGGGGTGCCGTTGGAATGGAATGTGTTCTTCATTTTCTCGCTGTTCTACCTCTTCGGTCACTACGGTGCGATCCGGGTCTACGATCTACACTCGCCGCTGCTGCTGGTTGTCTTGACCGTTGCGGTAGTGGTAATTCCGATTGCGGGAAACATGTTTCCTCAACAGATTTCGTTTTTGCCCGCGATGCGCTACTACGCGGGGAACTGGGCGGCCAGCCTGTGGTGCTTCCGTCCGGGCGCCGAGGACAGGATCGAAGCCAACGTCGTCAAAAGCTCGGCGCTCGTTTCCAACCAGTTGGCAAAACTCTACGATCCGGCGACCGCCGCAGTCGTTGCCGACAAGGTTCCCGGGGCGTTCCGCTCCATGCACTTACATGGTCGAGCGCTCAACGGGTTGTTGCCCCGTGCCCTGGGAGGGACGGCCGGCATGGAGGGCTACAGCATCCGCGAGGGTGAGATGATCGCAGGGCCTCTGGTCGGGTGGAATTTCGGCGAAGGCCACCTGCACAACGAGCAACTGCTGCACGCCGTGCAACGGCGGTGCCACTTCGACGAGGGTGATCTCAGGCTCATCGTCCTAGAAGCCCAACCGATCCAGGCCCAACAGCAGTGGTACCGCATCGTCGACGCCAAGACCGGTCTGATCGAAGCAGGCTATGTCACCGTCGAAGACATGCTGGCCCGCCAACCCTGGCCAGAATCCGGCGACCAGTTCCCCGTCCACGTCACCGGGCAGCACACCGACGCCGCGCCGCGATGACCCGCGCGGTCGTTGTGGGTGCCGGGCCCAATGGCCTGGCGGCGGGAATCAACCTCGCGCGCAACGGTTTTGATGTCCAGGTTTTGGAGGCCACCGACACCGTCGGAGGAGGCGTCCAGTCGGGCGAGCTGACCGTGTCCGGCGTCATCCACGACCATTGCTCAGCCATCCATCCACTTGGGGTGGGTTCGCCGTTTTGGAGACAGATCGACCTGTCCCGCCATGGCCTGGTGTGGAAATGGCCGGAGGTGGACTGCGCGCATCCGCTCGACGACGGCACCGCCGGGATACTTTACCAGTCGGTCGAGAAGACGGCTGCCGGTTTAGGATCGGACGGCCCCCGCTGGCGGCGCGCAGTCGGCGATCTTGCCGCCGGATTCGACGCGCTGGCTGAGGATCTGCTCGCTCCGGTACTGCATGTCCCGCGCCATCCGATCCGGTTGGCCGTTTTGGGGCCACGTGCACTGCTGCCGGCGACGACCATGGCGCGATGGTTTCACACCGAGAAGGCGCGGGCGCTGTTCGGCGGAGTGGCCGCGCACCTCTACAGCCGATTGGACCGGCCACTGACCGCGTCGCTCGGACTGATGATGCTCGGTGGTGGTCACCGCTACGGCTGGCCGGTCGCCGAAGGCGGCTCAGGGTCGATCACCGCAGCCCTGGTCGCCGCGCTGACCGATTACGGCGGCACGATCACCACCGGAGTGCCGGTCACCCGGCGCGTCGAAATCCCTGACGCTGACGTCGTGATGCTCGACGTAACTCCGGCTGCGGCGCTGTCAATCTACGGCGACGCGATCCCGCCGCGGATCAGGCGTTCCTACCGGCGCTACCGACAAGGCTCGTCGGCGTTCAAAGTCGACTTCGTCGTCGAGGGGGACATTCCCTGGACGAACCCGGACTGCGGCCGCGCCGGTACTGTGCACCTGGGTGGCACCTTCGAGCAGATCGCCGATGCCGAACGGGACCGTGCGCTGGGCCGGATGCCGCAGCGGCCGTTCGTCATTCTCGGTCAGCAATACTTGGCGGATCCTTCGCGCTCGGCTGGCGCCGTCAACCCGGTCTACGCCTACGCCCATGTGCCGTTCGGCTACACCGGCGACGCTACTGACGCGATCGTCCGGCAGATCGAGCGGTTCGCGCCGGGTTTCCGCGATCGCGTGATCGCCACGATCAGCATGTCGACCGCCGGGTTGCAGGCTTACAACCCTAACTACCTCGGTGGTGACATCATCGGCGGCGCCAACGACGGATTGCAGATGCTGTTTCGGCCGCGGATTGCGGTCAACCCTTACTTCACCGGGGTGCCGGGGGTCTATCTGTGTTCGCAGTCCACCCCGCCCGGGGCCGGAGTGCACGGGCTATGCGGCTACCACGCCAGCGAATCGGCGCTGCGCCTGCTGCGTTCGCTGCGCCCGGACGAGCGCGGCGGCGCGGCAAGTGATTCCACCCGTGCCTTCAACTCGAAGTAGGCGGTGTTGTCGCCCGCAGCTTCGGGTCGGTGTCGAATGCAGGGTAGCGGCGTCCCCTCATAGTGTCGGGGAAGCGATCGTCCTCCAGTCGGAGGCGTGTGCCACAGGTCCTCGTGTTCTCCCACTCGAGCAGACCGTGCAGGGGTCGCAATGTCAACCTGAACTGGCCCCACTGTGACGGGGCGGATTCCAGTCCACGTCGCAACACCGAGGCGATTTGGAGGTTGCGGTGGGAGCACAGCGAAAGACCCGACACGGCGACGTTGAGAAGCAGGAGTGGTTCGTTCGGTTGATTGCCCAAGGGATAAGCAACCGGCAGGCGTGCCGGATCGTGGGAATCAACCGCAGGACGGGGACACGCTGGCGCTATGGGCGCACAATCCGCAACAGGGCCGGCGAGCCGGTGCACTATCCACCGGTGAGTCTTGTAGAACACAAGCCGCGGCATCCTCGATATCTGTCGCTGGCCGAGAGGACGACGATCGCCGATCTGCACCGTGCGGGTGTCGGTGTGCGCGGCATCGCCGACGAGTTGGGCAGGGCGGCCTCCACGGTGTCGTGGGAACTGCGCCGCAACGCAGATGATCAGGGCCGCTACTTGCCTGCTACGGCGGAGCGGCGTACCGCCGAACGGCAATCCCGGCCGTCGCGGACACGCCGGATAACGCGTGACGAGCCGCTACTTGGTGTTGTTGCTGAGCTGTTGGGCAAGCGGTGGAGTCCTGAACAAGTTGCCCATGAACTGCCGGCACGGTTCCCTGACCAACCTGAGCGCCACCTCTGCACCGAGTCGATCTACCAGGCGATCTACGCTCCCAGGACAGATTTAACCCGTCCGGCCAAACGCAGGCGCCGATGCCGCCGACGTCGCGTCCAGGGGCTAGAACGCCGTGGTCGGCTCACCGATATGACGATGATCGCCGATCGGCCCGCTGAGGTTACCGACCGAGTGCAGGTCGGTCACTGGGAGGGCGATTGCATCATGGGTGCTGGAAACCGTTCAGCGATAGCCACTCTCGTCGAACGCGTAACCCGTTTCTTGATCCTGGTCCACGTGCCAAAGGGACGGCCGACCGCAGAGGCGGTACGTGACGGCATCTCCGACGTGCTGGGCGCTCTGCCACCCCATCTTCGGCGAACCTTGACGTGGGATCAGGGCAAGGAGCTTGCGCTGCACCGACAGATCAACGCCCGCACTGACACGCGCGTGTTCTTCTGTGACGCGCACTCGCCGTGGCAGCGAGGCTCCAACGAGAATATGAACGGCCTGCTGCGAGACTACTTTCCCAAAGGCACCGACCTGGACACGATCTCAGCTGACGAACTGCAGCGGGTCGCCGACGAACTCAACGACCGCCCACGCAAGACTCTCGGCTGGGCCCGACCGGCCGACCTCATCACCGACGCCACCGTGACGGGCAGGACCGCGTAAGCGGCGCCGGGCTAATCAGCCCCAAAAGATCGCTGTGGGATCGCGATCCACCTCGGCCAACAACTTCTCGATGCTTGCCGTGGGCGACACCAGGTCGTAAGCGTGGAAACGTAGGTTGCGGTCGCGCCAATACAGCGACCACATGCTTGTGGTCTTCGTGTAACGCAGTCGCGCAACCGGGAAGCGGGTCCACTCCGTGCCCATATCGGGCCGCCATGGCGGTCGGCACTCCACGATCGTCAGATGGCGCTCCGCAATGTCCGCCTCGACCCGCACCTCGTCACGGAGGTGCTCCGGCACCCGGTCCCGGCACCACCGCTGCACCCGTGCGATATCCGTCTCTGGCACACCCGCCACTGCACTAGTGTTGCAAGTCGTCCCGTTGCGACGTGGACTGGAATCCGCCCGGCCAGAAGTGGCCCCACTTCGAGGGCGTCTGTGGCGTGAGAGGCCACACCTGGGGTATCGGGGAGGTTGGGGGTGTGGTGGACGGGAGGCTGTCGAGTTAACGGTGTAACTGGTTGTCGTAGTGTTACTTTCGGCCTTGGGTTAGTCGTCCCGGGAAGGCCAGCTCGAACGCGTCGAGTGGCGCCTTCCATCGATTCATCCAGCGTTGCCGGCCTTTGCCGGTCGGATCGAGGCT
>NZ_JBMIOP010000274.1:0-20121 GCF_049197365.1 Mycobacterium sp. THU-M104 | reverse complement strand
AGTAGCGCTGAGCACAGTCTCGACGCCGCCAGCGCAGACTCGGCACCAGCGGCGTCTGGTAACAACCCCCGACGAACTTACGGGCGAGACCACTAGCGATCGCAGCAAACGGGCGGCGTGGCGATCAACGCCCTCGGCTGGCGACAGCTCGAAGCGATGTCCGGCCTGGCCACCCAGGGACTGGCCGGCACCAAGGTGCGCCAGCTCGCCGGGCCCGAACAGCGTGCCTACCAAACCGCCAAATTGCTGGGGTTGCAGGCCGCAACAGAGCCGAGGTTGGCCGACCTGGATTGCGGGTGTGGCGCGGCAAGGCGCTTTGGGATGTCCGCCCCGCCGACCTGGAGCAGTGGCTCACCGAACCGGCCCGCGCGCCGCACGGGGGCGAGTCGATCCTCGAGCTGATCGACCGGGTGGGCGACTGGCTGGAGTCAGTGGAACAGGGTCCGCCTGGTGACCCGTCGCGGACGGTGGCGGCGACCCACCCGGCGGTGACCCACCCGGCGGTGTTCGCGCGGCGATCCTGCTGGCCCTTGACGTTCCCCGAAATCGTTTTGGCGGATAGACGTGTCACCGCTCAGCCGCATCGTCTTGCACTGCCGGAAGGGCCGCTGAGCGGCTACGGCTGTAGCCGGTCAGCGCGGGGCGATCAACGCGAACACCTGCTTGGCGATGGTCAGCATCCACCCGGTCACGGTCGGCCCGTGGTCGCGGGGCCAGTTCAGCTGAAAGCTGACCACCCAGGGCTGCCGTGTCTTGTCGACGGCATACCAGCTGAACGTCAGGTCGCCCGGCAGGCCGCCGGCTTTCGCGCCGATATACGGCCAGATGTCGCGGTCCAACCGGACGCCGGAGACCGCAGAAAGGATCCGCCGGACCGGTGCCGCCGCCCCGACCGCGTCGGCCTGCAGCGCCGCGTGGACCCGGCAGATGTCCTGGGCGGTGCCGTACCACTCCGCGCCGTAACTGGAGGCCGGCGTGTGCGCACGAGTCGGGTCAGGCTTATAAGGCGTCGAATTCGCTTGCGCCAGCAGATCGGCGCGAACTTGCGGGGAACCGTGTTCCCATTGGGTGCGCAGGTCCGGCATGCCCCAGCCGACCGAGAACAGTTCGTACATCGTGGGGAAGGGGGTCATGCTGGCCGGGTCGTGATGGCCGGCCGTGGCGAGTGCCTGTTCGATCGCGTGCGTGCCCAGCCTCCCGATCAGCAAGTCGGTGGCCATGTTGTCACTGGTGGCGATCATCTTCTCGGCGGCCGTACGAACCGAAACCTGTTCTCCGGGTTGTAGTTCCAGCCCCGATGAGCCCACCGCCCGGCTCTTGTCGGTGACGGTCAGCTGATCGTCCCAGGATACGGTGCGATTCTGGATCGCCCCGGCCAGGGCGTGCAGGACGTACAGCTTGAAAATAGAAGCCAGCGGTAGCGGTTCGGCGCTGTTGGTGCCGGCCACCGGGTCGCAGTTCCCGTCGTCGACCTTGGCAACCTGGTAGGAATAACGAGCACCCGTCGTGCTCAGCACCGCGTCGACGTCGTCGAACGACGTGATGGTCGGGGCGTGGGTGTCCAGGTCGAAGTGATCGACCCGGCCCTGCTCGTCGTTGTGGATGCGGATGTCCTGGCGGGCGCCGTAGGAAGAGATCAGATGCAGCGTGGCCACACTGGCGCTGACGTCCACCTTGTCGAGCGCGAAGGGCCGATCCCACCACAGCTTTTCCATGGTCGCTTCGACCCGCTCGACGTCGTCGGGAGCGGCGAGGCTGCGCACTCCCACCGGTCCGATCGGCCAATCCGAGTTGAGCATGTCCAAGGTCTGCTGGGCCCGCAGTCCCGGAGGGGTCCGGGTGTCGATCGCCCGCCCGGGTTCCGACGCGCTTGCCCGCGGAGGTCGGGTGGGGGCACAGCCCGGGGTCAGGGCCACGATCAGCGAGGCGGCGGTGCCCAGGGCCAGCAGGCGGTGCCGGGCCGGAGTCCGGCTACGTGGTCTGGTCTTTCCCGGCAACGTCCATCACAACCTCGAATTCCAGCAGCGACGCACCGGTTGCCACGGGATTGGCCCGTTCGCCGGCGTGGGCTTCGATGGCGGGACCTTTGGCCCACGCCTGGAAGTCTTCCTCGGACTCCCAGCGTGTCACCACGAAGTAGCGGTTCTCTCCCTTGATCGGGCGGAGCAGCTGAAACCCCAGGAATCCTGGTTGGTTGTCGACCGCGTGGGCGCGGTGGGCAAACCGCTTCTCCAGCTCGGGGCCGGCGTCTGCCGGCACGTCGATTGCGTTGATCTTCACCACTGGCGGCATGCGGTCAGGCTACCGCGCGGCAGGCGCTGTCGGTCTTGCGGGGCGGTTCCCGCAAGATGGTGGCATGCCCGCCGAACTGTTGATCCACCAGGGTGGGCACGGCGACCCTGTGGTCCTCGTGCACGGCCTGATGGGGCGCGGTACCACCTGGTCGCGACAGCTGCCGTGGCTCGCTCGGCTGGGCGCCGTGTACACCTACGACGCGCCGTGGCACCGTGGCCGCGACGTCGCGGAGCCATACCCGGTCAGCACCGAACGGTTCGTGGCGGACCTGGCCGAGGCGGTGGGCGGGCTGGGTGCACCGGCCCGGCTGGTCGGTCACTCCATGGGGGCTTTGCATTCGTGGTGCCTGGCCGCCGAACACCCGGAACTGGTGTCAGCGCTGGTGGTCGAGGACATGGCCCCGGACTTCCGCGGGCGCACGACCGGGCCATGGGAGCCGTGGTTGCAGGCCCTTCCGGTGGAATTCGACAACGCCGGCCAGGTACTGGAGCAATTCGGACGGGTCGCCGGGCGGTATTTCCTGGATGCTTTCGACCGCACCGCCACGGGTTGGCGGCTGCACGGTCACACCGCGCGATGGATCGAGATCGCCGCCGAGTGGGGCACCCGCGACTACTGGGCGCAGTGGACGGCGGCGCGGGTGCCCGCGCTGCTCATCGAGGCCGGCGACTCGGTGACGCCGCCGGGCCAGATGCGTGCGATGGGCGACCGAGATTGCCTGACAACTTATCTGGTCGTTGCTCAGGCTGGCCACCTGGTGCACGACGAAGCGCCGCACGCCTACCGTGCCGCCGTCGAGGCCTTCTTCGTGGGGCTCGAGCACGCTGGGTCAGCCCTCCTGTGAACTGCGATGGTCGCCCATTTGCGAATTCTTTTACGCGAAATCGCGCTGTAGTATCCTCGTGGAGTGGACGACTCGCGGGATCCGAGGTCGGCAACCCGGCACACTGCCGAGGCTGCCGACCGCACCTGGACGTTCCTGACCAACCACGGGCACGTGTTGTTGTGCGTATCGAACGGTGAGCCGTTGACGGCGCGGGAACTGGCGCTGCGCATCGGCATCACCGAGCGTTCCGTGCAGGCGATTCTGACCGATTTGACCACTGAGGGGTATCTGATCAAGTCCAAGGTCGGTCGCCGTAACGTCTACGAACTCAATCCGCAGGGAAAGCTGCGCCATCCACTGGAAGCCAGTCATTCGGTGGGTGAACTCGTCGCAGCATTGTCGTGATACCGCACCGGCAATCGCTTTTCAAGGATTGCATGCCGGGCAGAATGCCGGATCTGCATCGGCTTCGCTGCGTGGTAGCGCGCTTTGACGCGCGCATGCTGGGCACTCGAGGATGTCGGCGGCGGCAAGGCTGGTCGGATAACCGCATGTCCGGCAAGGCAGGCCGTCGCGGACGGCGACTTTGCCGTATCCGGGACAGGTGCACCCGGGGCAAGGTGTAGCAAGCCGGCGGGCAAGCCGGCCCGCCAGGGCGACCAGGACATCACGGCGGGTGGGGTTGTGATGTGCACGCAGGTCGGGTTCGACCCAGGCCTGCTTGTCCGCGGTAAGCGCCAGCGCCGCGTCGACCACCTCGACGAGGGTCGCGGTGTCGGTGATCCCCTTGCCGAACACCCGCGTTCGATGGTCGACGACGGCCTTGACCGCGGCGCCCTGGCGAGGGAACCCGAAGCCGCGCGCCGCGTCGACAGCTCGGTCGGGACTGTCGACCAGCCGGGGCGGTCCCGGAGCACCGGGGGTGCACAGACCCTCGACGATCTGAAAGCCGCGCACGTCGTCGACGAAGACCAAGATTTCTTCGTGCACGGCCAGCGCGGCGAACCAGGAGTCGTAACTGGCCTCGCTGGCCAAGCCGTAGGGAACTCCGACAGCCCGCATTGCCTGGCGGGCCTTGGCGGTCGCCGCGGCCGACGGCGCCGCCGTCCTGGTCACCTCTCCCGTGAAGGTGCCGAACTGATCGGTGTCGATCCCGGGCGGGGCGACGACCTGCGCTCCGAGTACGGCGGCGAAGGGAGGTGCCACTTGGTGTTCCTTGCCGTGCATGGTGCCCATCGCAATCACCGCCCCGGCATAGGCGATCGACGCGCCGACATCACCACCATCCATGTGGCTGACTCACACGCACTCCAACAACGGTGAGTCGCTTTCGGCAACGTCTCCGAACGTCGCGCAGGCGCGCAGTCGGCCGTCATGACGGTCGACGACAAGGCACACGATCGCCGCGCGCCCGCCGTCGACGGCCTTGGCGATCACCGGTGACTTGTGCAACAGCGTGACGCCGGTTTGTACGACGTGCGCGGCGGACAGTTCGTCGGCCGTGCCGATGGTGGCATTGAGCCGGGTCAGTGACGAGATACCCTGCTCGACGACCGCGCGGACCGCCCCGTCGGGGAAGCTGACGTTCTTCCACGCGTCCAGTGCGGTGCGCATCGCGGCGCAGTCCGAATGGCCCAGGACGGCGATCACCGGTGTTCTGAGTGTGTCGACGGCATACTCGAGCCCGGCCAACACGCCCATGTCGACGACGTGGCCCCAGTTGCTGATGTCGAGCAGCGCGCCGCGGCTTTGGCCGAATACCGTCTCACTCGCCAGCGATGAGTCCGCGCAGCGGAACACCGCTGCCAGAGGTTTTTGCCGCTCGGCGGCGACATCCGGCTTGGAACGCAAGGCCGCGCAGCCACGTTCGTTGCCGTTTCGCAGTCGCCGCCAGGTGGCCGCTGGGTTGGCTACGGTGCAGTGCTGGGACATGGGTTTTCCTTTCCTGGTGGGTTTTCAGCTGAAGTACTCGGGTCGACTGACGTAGGTGTCGGTGACGAACATGACCCCGGGTGAGCCGTCGAATAGGCGACGCAGTCCCGCAATCAGCGGTCCCGACTTCGCCTCCGGGACGACGGTGATGAGCAGCTCGAGAGACGCCTGTTGGTTGAAAAGCAGCCGGCCCTGGTGGTAACCGTGGTGGCCGAGCCCCGACACACCGGACACGCTGGTGAAGCCTGTTGTCCCGGCGCTGCGGAACTGCTCGCGAACTGCCGTTACGTATTCTCCGGGAACGACGACCTCTATCTTGGTCATCTTGGTAAGTCCGTCTACCGACATGGGGTTACCTCCTGTTCGATGGGGTGATTGGGGTCGGCTTCAGCGGTCACGCCCCAGCTGCGCCAGCCGCCTCGGGTCCAGCGTTGCCAGCCTTGGTCTGCGTGTTCGCGGGCAGCCAGGCAAATCCAGTCGTTGCCGAACAGGTTTTGCAGTAGGGGATTTCGCTGGATCACCATGTCGATGCGCTGCAGCGGTGCCTGGACGATGGCCAGCAAACGCATGGGTTCGTGACCGAAGGACCGACCATCGGTGACCGACTGCCGGGGCAGGCCCAGTTGCAGGTCGCCTCCGTAGCCCGCCAGCACACCCACGCCGGCGACCACGTTGTGGATGGTCTTGGTTCCCGCTCCGAAGACCTCGGGCGCAACTGCCGAGAAGTAGTACTGACAGTTGATCCATTGAGCGACCACCATCGGCGCGGTCAGAATCGTTTCCAGTGCGCTCCCCTCGGGGTCGACTTCGGCCTCGTAGGAATGCAGGAAAACCCTTCGGCGCAGGTCGATTCCGCGGGTGATCGCGCGCGGAGCCACGATGAACGCCGCGTTACCGGCCAGGCCCCACTCGGGGAAGACCTGCGCCCAGTCGAGGGATCTGTTGACGACGTGGCGTGCGGCTTGTGCCGGGCGGGCCGCAGCAGGGCCGCCGGGAAGGCCCGCGCAACGCTCGGCGGCCAGTTCAGCTCCGGCGATTGCGAGATCTGTCCTGAGCCTGCGCACGTCGTGGCGGTGGCCGGCCGGAACCAGGTGCATATCCAGGACGGAGACCCGGTCGGTCGCGGTGTCATGCAGTGCCGCGACGAACCAGGTGTCGTCAGGAATCGCGATGCCCAGATTGCGCAATTCGCCGCGCACCTCGGTGTTGTTGAGGATCGCCGCGGCGGTGCGGGCGTTCGGGCCGCCGGCCTGCCCGCCACATGCTCCGCAGTCGAGCGCCGCCTGGTACGGGTTGTTTTCGGTGAGGCTGCCGTGACCGCACAAAACGACCAGGCGGGCGAATCCGTCGGTCAGCCCCATGGTGGTGAGGGCCACCTGGGCGTAGAGCGCGCGCCGGCCCAACTCGGTCGTGTCGTTGATCGACAGCACGGTCGGCGCGGGGGGCGCCACCCGGTCGCGCAGCCGTCGGCGCAGGGTGCCGGCGACTTTCGGGCTCAGCGTTTTGGCCGCTGCCCACGGGCCGGCGGCCCAGCCCGCGGCCTCGGCCAAGGCGAACGGGGCGAGCAGGGCCTGCTTGGCGGCATGGAACGCCGCGTCCGCACCGGCCAACGTGACGCTGCCGTCACGCAGGCGCCGCGCCGCGGCATCGGCGGACGGTGCCGGGATCTCACGGACATCGTGCTCCGGGCTGATCATTACCGGGCACAGATCGTCGGGCCTTCCGCCGAGGAGGTCGCTGAACCGGATCGCGACGGCAAAAAAGCCGGCGAAACCGAAAGTGTCGTATGCCCCAAGGGTTTCCACGTGGCGACGCAGCCCCTCGGACCGGGTGTCGATGCAGCACACGAGCTGGGCTTGCGCGCGCCCACGGCTTTGTGTCGGCGCGTTGCACGCCAACGTCTGCAGCAGCGCGTCGCGGTAGTTACCCTCGTAAGCCTGCTGCCAGACCATGGTCCGCGCGGTGACGGGCAACGCCGACAACACCCTCGCCGCCGCGCCCATATCGGCGTCGTCAACCTCGTCCAACCCGTGAGTTCGGGCCAACGCGCCGGCTCGGTCCCGGGCTGAGGGAACCGGTTGATCGACGGCGCCGCCAGACTCGGGAACCGGCTCAGAGCCACTGTGCGACAACAACACCGCCTCGTAAATCAGCCGCATCGCGAGGTAGTCCAGCAGGTCAATACCGTTCGTGCGGCCGGCAGCCCAACGGACGTGGGCGGCCCAGCCCGGAAGTCGGGTCAGGTGCGCCTGCAGGTAGGTGATCCGTTCGTCGTCGGCGACGGTCAACTGTTGTAGAGCCTGCAAAGCCGCATCGTCGGCTCGGTCGGCCACCTTGCGCAGCGCCGCCCGGATGCTCCTGCTCAGCGTGTGATCCCCGGCGGCCAATTCCCGCCAAGCGTGGTAGAAACCGTCGCGCTGCCCGGGCATCCCCCAGCCCGCCGCAGAGGAGCCAAAGTACGCCGTGCACCATTTCGCGGCTTGGTCGTCGACCTGCTGAGCAATCCGTGGTGCGACCTTCTCGCTGCAGGTCATGCTGCGTCGCTCGGGTGCCGCGGCGGGTTCGCCGTGCAGAAGGTCGGCGCGCAGCAATTCCGCGGGCGTAACCGAGCGGTCCCCCATCCGGACGGGCTCTCCGTCGAGCAGCGCCGGGTAACGCTGCCGCAGAACCGAATCCAGGTCGGCGTCGGTGATCCGCCCGCGACGGTAGAGATGGCGGTAGGTGGTCTCGTCCAGCACGCCCCGAACACCGTAGAGATCGCCGGCGCGCCGGACCGCCTGTTCGAAAGGCATCGATTCCAGCCCCGCCAGGGGGTTGACCGCAATGAACGTCTCCAGCGGGTAGTGCGTGGGGACGACGCGGGCGGCGAGGTTGACCTCACTGCGCAGCCGCGCGCGGCGGGTTTGTATCGAGACGTGTTCTGCCACCGTAGTCACCGGAGCGCTCCTGTCTTTGTCATCGGAATCTGTCCTGCTACCAGTGCTTTCGTGTACAAGGCGCGCTGGAACCGACCAGTGCGACCGCCGGGCGGCGCCTGGCGCAGCAACGTCAGCCCGCCCAGGGCGACGGCCACCGCGGCGAGGCCGGGAGACGCGCCGGCGGGCACGGTGACCGCGGGCAGGTCGGGGGCCAGGAATCCGGTCACCGCACCCATCAGCGCCACATACCCGACTGCCGCCACGAGCAACGCCGCGACGCCGAGGAGGGCAGCTCTCGCGCTTGGGACTCGGGTCAGCCAGCCGGTCAACGCCGCCGCCGCGGCCGCCCAGGTGAACACCAGCAGTGCTTCAGCCGAACCGTGTTCGACGTCAGGTACGCGCACGACGTTGGCGGCCGCGTACAGCACAGAGGCGGACAGGAGCATCGCCGCGAGCCGGATCGCCGTCTGCCGTGCCGCGGTCAGGGCCGGGGCGGTTGGCCTGGAGGCCTTTTGACGGCGCCTGGCTATCGCCGAACCGGACGACAGGAACAAAGTGGCCTTGTAGAAGCCGTGGCCCACCAAATGGAACACCGCCGCGGCGGACAGTCCCAAGCCGCACGTCAGGATCATGAATCCCATCTGTGCCATCGTCGAGTACACCAATGACCCCTTGACGTCTGGCCTGGTGAGCATGATTACGCCGCCGTAGATCATGCTCAGCAGGCCGGCGCCGAATGCCAGCGCCATGGCGACGGGAGATCCGCTGACGATGGGGGCGAGTCGGACCAGTAGTACACCGCCGGCGTTGACGACACCGGCGTGCAGTAGCGCTGAGACGGGTGTCGGTGCGGCCAGGGTCGCAGGCAGCCAGCGCTGGAACGGAATTTGGGCCGAACGTGACAATGCTGCCACGACGATCAGTGCGGCCGCCGCCAGCAGAAGTGGCGATTGCTCGATTCCGTTGTGGCTCAGAGTTGACAGCCTGACACTGCCCCGCTTGGCGATGAGTAGGCCGACAGCCAGCCACAGCGCGAGGTCGCCGAGCAGGAATGCGGTTGCGGTGCGCCGCAATCCCTCTCGTGCGGCGGGCAGCTCCCAATAGGTGGCCAGCAGCAGGCACAGCGCGATACCTGCCGACGTCCAGCTGAGGGCCAACCCGACCAGGGTTCCGGCAGTCATCAGGCCGGCGGATGCGCTGGTGAGCAGGCCGCTGCCGGCCACGAACCAACGCGAGCGTGTGTCGCGCGCAAGGTATCGCAAAGCGAAGCCCTGGACCACCGTGCTCACGCCGTAGACCAGCACCAGCAGCACAGCGCTGAGCCTGTTGGCTTCCAGCTCGAATAGTCGGGTGCCGTGATCGGCGCCCACCGTGGCCGACACGGAACCGTGGGCGGTCACGTCAAGCCCGAGCATGACTGCGCCGACGAATCCCGTACCGGCGGCCGAGGCCCCGATTCTGCCCACGAGGCGGGGGGATCGGGAACCGGCCAGCAGCGCACTCAGTGAAGCGAGGAGCGGTAGTGCCACAACACCGGCGAGCATCGGAGGAGCGGTATACATACGATTCACAGTACGCGTGACTAACTACACGTGTCAATTAACAGGAATTAGGATTCGCTAGTTCTAGGTATGCATTGCTGTACTTTCGGCAAGTCCGAGTTCGTCAAGACGCTGGGGCATCCGGCCCGGATCCGGGTTCTCGCGTTGCTCGCGTCGGGAGACAACTCGGTCACCGAGCTGTTGCCGGAGGTCGGGCTGGAATCGTCGAACCTGTCTCAGCAGCTGGGCGTCCTGCGCCGCGCCGGTGTCGTCGACGCGCGCCGGGACGGCAACACGATGGCCTACTCGATCGCCTCGCCGGATATCGCCGAACTGTTGACGGTGGCGCGCACGGTTCTCACCGGGGTGCTCAGCGACCTCATCGCGGTGCTGGAGGACCTGCGCGCCGGCGCGGAGTAGCCGTCATGGGCTGGATCGGCAAAGTATTGCGGAGCGGGCGGGTCGCCGAGCCCGCCGGGCCGACGCAGTATCCGGTGACGAGTCCCGTTGTCGGCGTGCGTGGTTCGCTGCAGATCCGGCACGTCGACGCCGGCTCCTGCAACGGGTGCGAGGTGGAGGTCTCGGGTGCGTTCGGGCCGGTGTGCGACGCCGAGCGGTTCGGTGCCCGGCTGGTGGCCTCCCCACGCCACGCTGATGCGCTCCTCGTGACCGGAGTGGTGACGCGCAATATGGCCGAGCCACTGCGGGCCACGATCGACGCCACCCCGCTGCCGCGGCTTGTGAGCGCCTGCGGGGACTGCGCGCTGAACCGCGGGATGTTCGCCGATGGCTACGGCGTGGTCGGCGCGTTCGGCGAAGTGGTGGCCGGCGACGTCTAACGCTGTCGTGCGGCAGGAGTACTGGGCGAATGGTTTCGTCTCGCACTGGTGGCGGCGCACGGCGACGGGGCGTGTTGTGCGTCGTCTACCTGTTTCTGGCCGGCCGACCCGACTGTCGCGTCGAGATCGAATGCGTTGTCGGCAAGGATGACCCCAAGGTGCTCTCGCTTGCACAGCTGTCGTTCGCGGCCGGCCGGTTCGAGCGTGAGATGGCCGACCTGTCCGGGATCCGGCCCGCCGGCCATCCCCAGCCACGCCGGCTCGTGCGCCATGGGCACTGGCCGGAGAAGTGGTATCCCATGCGTCGCGATGCCGGGTGCGCAACGGAATTCGACGGCGCCGGCCGCTTCCCCTTCGCGCCCGTCGAGGGGCCGGGCCGCGTGCGACGCGGTCGAGTTGGCCGAGCGCGTCAGCGGCGACACCTCCGTTGCGCACGCGCTCGCCCACGCCCTGGCCGTCGAAGACGCGCTGGGACTGGAACTCCCCGACGAGGTGCACCGACTGAGGGCGCTGCTCGTCGAACCCGAACGGCTCTACAACCACGCCGCTGACCTGGGCGCGCTGGCCAACGAGGTCGGATTCGGGCTCGCCAACGCGCACGCTTTGCGCGTACGCGAACAGTTGCTGCGCATCAGCGCGGCCACCACCGGGCATCGGCTGCTGCGCGGCGCCGTCCGGCCGGGCGCGGTCACGCTGCGGGCGCTGCCCGACGTGGTCGTGCTCAGATCCATCGCGCCGACGTCGCTGAGATCGCCGAACTGACTCTGGGCAACAGCGTGGTCGACGAACGGTTCGCCGGCACCGCCTTCCTGCCCAACGACGACGCGCGAGCACTGGGCTGCCTGGGCTATGTCGCGCGCGCCAGCGGCATGCGCACCGACGCCCGGCTCGAGCATGCCGCGACCGCGCTGCCCGTCACCGAGACCGGCGCCGCCGCGGGCGACGTGCTGGCTCGCTACACGGTGCGCCGCGACGAGTTCGCAGTGGCCACGAAGCTGGCCTGCCTGCTGATCGAAAATCACGGTCGCCCGAACGGTCGCATGGCCCCGACTTCCCTTTGGCGAAAAAAAGTTTCGACCAGTCCTACGCCGGAAACGGCCTGCGATCAGGACCTGTGACCGCTACCCTTCGCCGGACAGCGCGAACCGGCCGTCGGCGGTAAGGGTGACCAGGCCGTCGGCGAGCAGCGAGCCGAGCGCCCGCTCGCGCTGTGTCTGATCGGCCTGCCACGCCACGTCGAGTTCGGCACGCACCACCGGAGAATCGCTGCCGCGCAGGACATCCAGCAGCCGCCCGCGGACCTGACGATCGGTGCCGGCGTAGGCCTGTGCGCGGCGCGCCGGGCCCTGAGCCTCGGGATAACCAGCGTGCCTCCACGAACACTCGCTGAGCGGACAACTCCCGCACCGCGGGGTGCGTGCGGTGCATACCGTCGCACCGAGTTCCATGATGGCCGCCGAAAACCGTGGCGCCGTGACGTCGTCGGGCAGCAGCGCTGCGACGTCGGCGTGGTCGCGGGCCGCTGACGGTGCGGCGGCGTCGGCCCACCCGTGCACGGCCCGGGCCACCACCCTGCGCACGTTGGTGTCCACTACCGGCACCGGCCGGTGGTAGGCGAAGCAGGCCACGGCCCGCGCGGTATAGCTGCCGACCCCCGGCAGGGTCAGCAACGTGTCGACGTCGTCGGGGACCACGTCGCCGTGGTCACGAGCGATGACGATGGCGCACTCGTGCAGCCGCTTGGCCCGCCGGGGGTAACCCAGCTTGCCCCAGGCGCGCAAGACGTCCGCCGCGCTCACGGCGGCCGTGGCCGAAGGGGTGGGCCAGCGTCGAACCCAGTCGACCCAGACCGGCAGCACCCGGGACACCGGCGTCTGCTGCAGCATGAACTCGCTTACCAATATCTGCCACGCGCTGACACCGGGCTCCCGCCACGGCAGGTCGCGGCGGCACCGGTCATACCACGGCAGCAACTCATCGGCACGGACAGTTGGCTGCCCGTTCACCGGCGGCTGCGGCATGATGTGGGCCATGCCTAACACCAGTCCGGTAACCGCGTGGAAAGCACTCACCGAGGGTAACGAGAGGTTTGTGGCCGGCAAGCCGCAGCATCCCAGCCAGAGCGTCGAGTACCGGGCCAGCCTGGCGGGTGGACAGAAGCCCACTGCGGTCGTGCTCGGCTGTTCGGACAGCCGGGTGGCAGCCGAGCTAATCTTCGACCAGGGTCTGGGCGACATGTTCGTGGTGCGCACTGCCGGGCAGGCGATCGACGCGGCGGTGCTGGGCTCCATCGAGTTCGCGGTGACGGTGCTCGACGTGCCGCTGATCGTCGTGCTGGGACACGACAGCTGTGGTGCCGTCAAGGCGGCGCTGAGCGCGATCGACGACGGTGCGATACCGGGTGGGTTCGTTCGCGACGTGGTGGAGCGGGTTACGCCCTCGATCCTGATGGGCCGTCGCGAAGGCCTGAGTCGCGTAGACGAGTTCGAGGAGCGGCACGTCCGCGAGACGGTGGCGCAGCTCATGACGCGCTCGTCGGCCATCGCCGAGCGTGTCGCCGCGGGAACGCTTGCGATAGCGGGCGTCACCTACCACCTCGCCGACGGGCGCGCGGTGCTGCGCGATCACGTCGGCGACATCGGGCAATAGAACAGCGGGCGCCACTCGCATGACGAGCGGCCCGTTAACAGGGCGGTCGGCCCGCTAACACGGCGGTCGGCCGGCCAACTCCGCGACACGCCGCGGCAGGCCGGGCAAATCCGCGACACGCCGCGGCAGGTCGGGCAAATCCGGATGACCTGGGCCTACGGTGAATTCGTGTTGGATCTGGAACCGCGTGGCCCGCTACCCACGGAGATCTACTGGAGGCGCAGGGGCTTGGCGCTGGGCATCGCGGTCGTCGTGATCGGAATCGTGGTCGCGATCGTCATCGCCTTCACGGGCGACAACGCGGGTGCCAAACCCGCCAGTACCGACAAACCCAACTCCGCTCAGGGCAAACCGGGCGCACCGGCGCCGCAGGCGCCGCCGCCAGGTCAGGATGGCAACAATCCGATGGCGCCGGGGCCGGGTCAAAACCTGGAAATGCCCACGCCCACAGCGGCGGTCCAACCGCCACCGGTGCTCAAGGAGGGCGACGACTGTCCCGACTCGACCCTGGCTGTGAAGGGTCTGACCAACCAGCCCCAGTACTTCATCGGCGACCAGCCGAAGTTCACCATGGTCGTCACCAACATCGGCCTGGTCTCCTGCAAGCGGGACGTAGGCGCCGCGGTGCTGGCCGCATACGTCTACTCGCTGGACAACAAACGGCTGTGGTCGAACCTGGACTGCGCGCCGTCCAACGAGACGCTGATCAAGACGTTCACGCCCGGTGAGCAGGTCACGACGGCGGTGACCTGGACCGGCATGGGGTCGGCACCGCACTGCCCGCTGCCGCGGCCGGCTATCGGGCCGGGCACCTACAACCTGGTCGTGCAGTTGGGTAATCTGCGCTCGCAGTCGGTTCCGTTCATCCTGAACGCGCCCCCGCCCCCGCCGGGTCCGTTGCCCGCGCCGGGTCCGTTCGCCGCGCCCCCGCCGGAGGGGTCCCAGGTCGGCCCTGCGCAAACAGGCTGAGGCCTCAGTTGAGGGAGTCGGCGATCGTCGACTCCGCCAATTGCGACAGTCCCTCTCGCACGTGGCGTGCCCACATCGCGCCGATGCCCTCCACTGACTGCAGATCGTTCGCGCTGGCCGCCAACAGCCCCTGCAATGTCCCGAACGACCGGACCAGCAGGTCGACGTGGGCGAATTGCAGTCGGGGAATGCCGGCCATTGCGCGGTACCCTCGCGGACTCAGTGCCGAATCCTGCGCGTCGGCTGACGTCGGGTATCCGAAAACCTTTGCCAAACAGGTGAAATCGAGCAGCTCGGCATCGGAAAGCGCGTCCAACTCGTCAAGGGTGGCGGTCAGCTGCGCACCCGACAGGGGCTCTGGAGTGGCGTGATAGTCACGTAAGACCAGTTCTCGGGCGATGTTGTTACCGCCGAGCAGCTCCTCGAGCTGCAGCCGCAGCTGGCGCCCGTCGGTACCGAGCTCGACGACATCGTTGTCGATCGCCAGACCGATCCGGCGCACCAGCTCGAGTCGCTGTACCACCGTCATGACGTCGCGCAGCGTCACGAAGTCTTCGATCTCCGCACGCGACAGTTGCCTGCTGACCTCGTCCAGCCGCGCCTTGTACCGTTCCAGTGTGGCGATCGCCTGATTGGCGCGCGACAGGATGGTCGCCGAATCAGCGACCACGTGCCGCTCCCCGCCCACGTAGACGGTGACGATGTTCATCGAGTGGCTGACCGAGATCACCGGGCAGCCGGTCTGGATCGCGGCCCGCTCCGCAGAGCGGTGGCGGGTTCCCGATTCGTCGGTCGGTATCGACGGGTCCGGGACCAGCTGCACATTGGCCCGAACGATCCGGCTGCCGTCAGTGGACAGCACGACCGCACCGTCCATTTTTGCCAGCTCGCGCAGCCGCGTGGGTGCATATCGGACATCGAGCGCGAAGCCGCCGTCGCAGATGGCCTCGACGTTCTCGTCGTTGCCGAGCACGATCAGCGCGCCGGTGCGGCCGCGCAGGATGCGCTCCAGACCGTCGCGGAGTCCGGTCCCCGGGGCCAGGCGGGCGACAGTCTCACGCAGAGTCGGACCGGTCACAGCGTGCCATTCTGCGGCCACATCGCGTCACGCGTCCAGCCGGTCCCCGTGCGGTGATCGGCGATGTCGATCATGTGCTCGAGCGCCGCCCCGATCGTCGGTGCCCGCAGCGCGCGCATCCCGCTCGGGACAATCTCGCGCCGAGGGTCGTCCCCGTCGGGAATCAGGGCGATCGTGAACCCCTGGCGTGCGGCCTCGACCAGCCGCCGTTCCATCCCGCTGACCCGCCGCAGATCGCCGGCGAGCCCGACCTCCCCGATCATCACCGCCGTCGTCGGTAGCGGTAGATCGGCGTATGCCGAGGCGAGTGCCAGTGCGACGGCCAGATCCGACGACGGGTCGGTCAACCGCATGCCGCCCACGGTCGACAGGTAGATGTCGTTGACGGCGATGTTCAATCTGGCGTGCTTTTCCAGGACGGCGGTGATCATTGCGGCGCGCGAGTGGTCGATGCCGCTGACGGCACGGCGCGGTGACCCGGAGGAAGGTGTCGCCAGCAACGCCTGAATCTCGCCGATGAGCGGGCGCTTCCCGTCCAGCGCCACGGTGATCGCGGTCCCCGGTACCGGTGCCGGCCGCTGGTCCAGGAACAGGTTGGACGGGTCGGCGACGCCGTCGATGCCGTTGTCGTGCAGCATGAAACAGCCGACCTCGTCGGCGGCGCCGAACCGGTTCTTGACGCCGCGGACCATCCGCAGGGGGCCGTTGCGATCGCCCTCGAAATGCAGCACGACATCGACGAGGTGTTCCAGCGACCTCGGCCCGGCTATGGCGCCGTCCTTGGTGACGTGGCCGACCAGGATCAACGCGACGCTGCCCGCCTTCGCGGCCGCGGTGAGGGCGGCGGTGACCGCGCGTACCTGCGTGACGCCGCCGGCGACGCCGTCGACTTCGGTCGTGGACATGGTCTGCACCGAATCCACGATGACCAGCGCGGGTTTCACCGTCGCGATGTGCTCCAGCACGGCGTGCAGATCCGACTCGGCGGCCAGGTAGAGCTCCTCGCTGCCGCAGCCGGTACGGTCGGCGCGCAGCCGGATTTGGCCGGCGGACTCTTCACCGGAGACGTACAGCGCGCGTCGGCCTGACTGCGCCCAGCGATGAGCCACCTCGAGCAGCAGCGTCGACTTGCCCGCACCGGGGTCACCGGCCAGCAGCGTGACCGACCCGGGCACCACACCGCCACCCAGCACCCGGTCCAGTTCGCCGACACCCGTCGAGCGATGCCGACTGGTGTCGGGTGCCACCGAGGTGATCGGAACGGCGCGGGAAGTGGGCGACCCGCGGCGGGCGCCCCTGACCGCGCCGATCACGGGCACCTCGTCGACCGTCCCCCACGTGCCGCATTCCAGGCAGCGTCCCACCCACTTGGCGGTGACGTGGAGGCATTCGGTGCAGCGGTAGTGAGATCGCGAGATTGCCACGTTCCGAAGGTATCGGGCCGGTACGACAAGCCCGGCGTGACAGGCCGGCGGGCCCGGTTCAGACCCGCGGGGATGTGACCGGGGCCGAGATCGGCACCAGCACGCTGGCCTGTCCGGCCTTTTCGAAATTGAAGGTGAAGTGGTAGTTGAGGCCGTTGGTGATCGGCTTGGCCAGGGTCACGGTCGCCCGGGCCGCGGTGTTGGAGTCGATCGGGCCGGGGGCTACGTACTTGCCTTCGGGTTCCCCGATGAACAGCATTCCGCCGGCGGGGATGCGGGTGTCGCCGGACACGGTCACTGTGCCGATCTCACTGGTGATGCCCGTCAGGTTGTCGATGGTTTGCGGGGACTGGTTGACGGCTACCAGCGCCAGTTCCACGGTCCGGCCCGGCTGAAGGAAGTCGCCGTGTTGCACCGCCTGGATCCGAATGTTGCGCAGCGCCACGTTCTGAATCGTCACCTTGTTCCCGTTGATGGCGGGATCCTGCAGGGCCGTTTGCGAGACCTGGCCTGCCCCACAGCCGCTGAGCAGGGCGGCCAGACCCAGAACCGCGACGACGATGGGGAGGCGGATCTTGGAACGTTTCACTCGGTGCCTCCTGGCTGGCCGTTTCGACTGTGCAACGATGCGCGTTCGCCTGTGCAACTATGCACAGTAGTAGGTAGCCGCCCGGCGCGGTAGCGCGGGCCGCAAGACAGGCCGCGTGACCTGCGCAACTGGGTTCCGGTAAAGTACCGATAGGGCAAAACGAGGAGATGGATGTGTGTTCCACTGCACGTCTTGAACCGCCTGTCAACCCCTAATCTACGCGTGTTGTGCCTCTGACCTGCGCTGTTGCTTCGCGCGTGTTGGGCCGCCGTGTTAGGATGAAGTAACGAAAGGGGCTCGAATCAGATGATCTTCAAGGTCGGCGACACCGTTGTTTACCCTCATCACGGTGCTGCGTTAGTCGAGGCGATCGAAACCCGGACCATCAAAGGGGAGCCAAAAGAGTATCTCGTCTTGAAAGTGGCGCAGGGCGACCTGACAGTTCGAGTTCCCGCGGAGAACGCCGAGTACGTCGGCGTCCGCGATGTCGTCGGACAGGAAGGCCTCGACAAGGTGTTCCAGGTGCTGCGGGCTCCGCACACCGAGGAGCCGACCAACTGGTCGCGCCGGTACAAGGCCAACCTCGAGAAACTCGCCTCCGGTGACGTCAACAAGGTTGCCGAGGTGGTGCGTGACCTGTGGCGCCGTGATCAGGAGCGTGGGCTGTCCGCCGGCGAGAAGCGCATGCTGGCCAAAGCCAGGCAGATTCTGGTCGGCGAACTGGCGCTGGCGGAGAGCACCGACGACGCAAAAGCGGAAACAATCCTCGACGAGGTTCTTGCCGCCGCTTCCTGAGGGCCGTGAGGCTGTGGTGGTCGCAATCGTGCCGGCGGCGGGGTCGGGCCGGCGGTTGGCCGCTGGTATACCCAAGGCATTCTGCGAGGTCGACGGCCGCACCCTGCTCGAATGTGCCGTGGATGGCTTGCTGCAGTCCGGGGTTGTCGACCGCGTGGTTGCTGCCGTTCCCGCCGACCGCGTCGATCAGGCCGGCCGGTCGCTGGCCGGGCAGGCCACCGTCGTGGCCGGTGGGGCGGACCGCTACGAGTCGGTGCACTTGGCCTTGTTGTCGATCGGTGACACCGATCGACCGGACTACGTGCTCGTGCACGACGCCGCGCGCGCCCTGACCCCCCCCGCGCTCATCGTGCGCGTGGTCGAGGCCCTGCGCGACGGTCACTCTGCGGTCGTGCCGGCGCTGCCCGTGTACGACACGATCAAGGCCGTGGATGCCAACGGAGTGGTTCTGGGCACCCCGGAACGGGCCGGACTGCGCGCAGTGCAGACGCCGCAGGGCTTCGCCACCGACCTGCTGCTGCGCGCCTACGGGGCCGCAAGCACCGCCGGTGATGCCGGCTTCACCGATGATGCGTCGCTCGTCGAGCACGTCGGCGGCCAGGTACAGGTGGTTGACGGCGATCCGCTGGCGTTCAAGATCACCACCAGACTCGATCTGCTGCTGGCCGAAACGATCGTTCGCCGATGATTCAGCTGCCACGAGTCGGTCTGGGTACCGACGTGCACCCGATCGAACCCGGGCGGCCGTGCTGGCTGGTGGGGCTGTCGTTCCCCGCCGCCGACGGTTGCGCCGGCCACTCCGACGGCGACGTGGGGGCGCACGCCCTGTGTGACGCCGTGCTGTCGGCCGCAGGGCTGGGCGACATCGGCGCGGTGTTCGGGGTCGACGATCCGCGTTGGAGGGGGGTCAGTGGCGCCGAGATGCTCACCCACGTCGCCGGCCTGATCTCGCGGCATGGCTACCGGGTCGGGAACGCCGCCGTGCAGGTGATCGGCAACCGCCCGAAGATCGGTCCGCGGCGCGCGGAGGCCCAGCAGGTTTTGTCGGGTCTGCTGCGGGCACCGGTATCGGTGTCGGCGACGACCACCGACGGGCTGGGCCTGACCGGGCGCGGCGAGGGCCTGGCCGCCATCGCCACCGCGCTGGTGGTCCCCATCGGGTAGTTCGCTCGGTGGCGCAGGTTGCGGCAACACGCCAGGTAAGCTGGCCCGTCGTGACCGATCGCGCCCGCATGCGCCTCTACGACACCATGGCCGGCGTCGTGCGTGATTTCGTCCCGCTGCGCGCGGGCCATGTTTCGATCTACCTGTGCGGCGCCACGGTCCAGGGCCAGCCGCATATCGGGCACGTGCGCAGCGGGGTGGCTTTCGACATCCTGCGCCGCTGGCTGAACGCCCGCGGGTATGACGTCGCGTTCATCCGCAATGTGACCGACATCGACGACAAGATCCTCAACAAGGCCGCCGCCGCCGGCCGGCCGTGGTGGGAATGGGCGGCCACCTATGAGCGCGCGTTCACGTCGGCCTACGACGCCCTCGACGTGCTGCCACCGTCGGCGGAACCGCGCGCGACCGGGCACATCACTCAGATGGTCGAGCTGATGGACCGCTTGATCAACACGGGTCACGCCTACGCGGCCCGCGGGGACGTGTACTTCGACGTGCTCAGCTACCCGGAGTACGGTCGGCTCTCCGGGCACCGGATCGACGACGTGCACCAGGGCGAGGGCGCGGCCGCCGGCAAGCGGGACCCGCGCGACTTCACCCTCTGGAAAGGCGCCAAGCCCGGTGAGCCCTCATGGCCCACACCGTGGGGCCGTGGACGCCCGGGTTGGCACCTGGAATGCTCGGCGATGGCTCACACCTACCTTGGCGCGGAATTCGATATCCATTGCGGTGGAATGGATCTGGTCTTTCCCCACCATGAGAACGAGATCGCCCAGAGCCGCGCGGCCGGGGACGGGTTCGCCCGCTACTGGTTGCACAACGGTTGGGTGACAATGGGCGGGGAAAAGATGAGCAAGTCGCTGGGCAACGTGCTGTCGATACCAGCGATGCTGCAGCGCGTGCGTCCGGCCGAACTGCGCTATTACCTGGGCAGCGCGCACTACCGATCGATGCTGGAATTCTCCGATACCGCTCTGCAGGACGCGGCCAAGGCTTATGCCGGGCTGGAGGAGTTCCTGCACCGGGTTCGCATCCGGGTGGGCGCCGTCAAGCCCGGCGAGTGGACCCCGCGGTTCGCCGAGGCCCTCGACGACGACCT
>NZ_JBMIOP010000019.1:0-46342 GCF_049197365.1 Mycobacterium sp. THU-M104 | reverse complement strand
GCGATACCGGTGGCGTAGCTGCCCGGGGCCGGCAACTCGAATTCCACGACCTCACGCAGGAACGCGTCCGGAACCTGAATCAGGATTCCCGCGCCGTCACCGCTGCGCGGCTCGGCGCCCTGGGCCCCGCGGTGTTCGAGGTTGAGTAGCGCGGTGATGGCGTTGTCCACGATGCCGCGGCTGCGCCGGCCGTGCATGTCGACGACCATGGCTACCCCGCACGAATCGTGCTCGAACGCGGGGTTATACAACCCGACGCGCTTGGGCGTCATATGCACCTGACCCTTCACCTGAACGTTGCGGGCGGCCGCCGTCCATTCGGTCCGCTCCGATGCGGCCGCACCCGGAGGTTGCGGGCTCACGCCCCTCGGTCTTGTCGATAGGCTGTCTCCCAGGTGGAGATGATCCTGTTGAGGATACGTCCGTGCAGCGCTGAACGGTGGCCTGGAACCGGTCTCGACAAGTCGTAAAACGATATGACAAAACCCGCCTGACATGCCAACTTCGCTCGAGTCTAACCCGGCGCCCGGGAGCGGTGTTAATTCGGCGAAGCGAGCGATCGGCGGTGTCGCCGGGCGGTCTGTCACGGGGAAACCGGCGGGTCTCGGTTCGCCGGCGCGCAGGCCGGTACCCGCACCCGTTGCTCATCTGAGTTTGCTGGAGCTGACCTCGAGGCGACCGACGCCTACGCCGGAGCCGGTCCGCGACGTGATCAGCCCGTAACCGGCCCCGGTGGCAGGACCGGACGGCCGGCGCGATCGAGTTTGCGCGCAGCCGGCGGAGGTCCGGCGGCGGCAGGTGACCGATACTGGGTCGATCCTGGCCCGCACCGGCATCCGAGGAGCCCATGAACCAGCGCGACGAATTCCTGCGGAACCGTCTGGCTCCCGAGGCGCCCGGCGGCCCGTCCGGACGACCGCGCGGCGCCCGCCCGTCATCGCGGCAAGCGTTCCCGCCGGAGCTCGCCCCGCCCCCGTCGCAGCCCCGGCCGCCGGAGGTTCCTGCCGAGCCCGTCAGCGAGCCCGGGGCCCCCTCGCCCACGGAACCGCCCGGTCGTGGCTGGCGGCGCATGGTCCGGCTGGTGACGTTCGACCGGGTCAGGCCGGGGCCGTCGGCCGCGCAGCGCCAGGAGGCCCGGTTCGATGCGGCGATCCGGGCTCCCCTGCGCGGCATCCACAAGGTGGGCATCCTCGGCAAGGGCGGCGTGGGCAAGACTTCGGTGGCGGCCAGCGTCGGATCGCTGCTGGCCGAATACCGCCAGGACCACGTCGTGGCCATCGACGCCGACACCGCCTTCGGGCGGCTGAGCAGCCGGATCGACCCGCGCTCCGGCGGCTCGTTCTGGGAACTCACCGCCGACACGAACCTGCGGTCCTTCGACGACGTGGTCGCGCGGCTCGGCCGCAACCCGGTGGGGCTGCACGTCCTGCGCGGCGAACCGGCGTCCGGCCCCCGCCGGGTGGTCGACCCCGCCATCTATCGGGAAGCCGCGTTGCGGCTCGACCGCCATTTCGCGATCTCGGTCATCGACTGCGGGTCCACGATGGACGCGCCGCTCACCCAGGAGGTGCTGCGTGATCTCGATGCCCTGATCGTGGTGTCCTCGCCGTGGGCCGACGGCGCCTCCGCCGCGGCCCGGACCCTGCAGTGGCTGTCCGACGAGGGCCTGGGCCGGCTGTTGCGCAACAGCGTGGTGGCCGTCAACGACTCCGACGGCCACGCCGACAAACGCACCCGGGCGTCGCTGGCCCGCGAGTTCGTCGAGCACGGCCGGCCGGTCGTCGAGGTCCCCTTCGACCCGCATCTGCGGCCCGGCGGCCCCATCGACGTGCGCGGTGGGTTGGCCCCGGCAACGCGGCGCAGGTTCTTGGAGATCACCGCGGCGATCGCGGCGTATTTCGCCGCACGATCCGGCGGCGACGTCTGAGCGTCGGCGATGGGCCGGCGCAGCCCCGAAGGCCCGGACTGCCATGCCCGGCCGCTGACCCCTCGAGCAGCGGCCCGGCGCGTCAGGCCGGCTTCGCGGTGACTGGGCCCGGGCACCCGTCACGCTCGGCAAGCGAACGCAATCCGCGCTACGCGGTGTCCGACGATGCCCGTCTCCGGGGCGCGGGCGCCCTGCGCGATGATGATGCACGGCGCCGTCGCCTCCGGTGATGACGGACGCTACAAGGGCAGCCATGGCGGGTGCAACGGTTTGTGCCATAGCTAACACGGCGCAGCTACCGGTGATGCGTCGGTTGAGTGCGGAGGGCAACGGCCGCCGAAATCCACAACCGCCGGGTTGTCGTCCGCCGCGTCCATCGCCTCTCCGCCTCGCGGTAACGTAGCGCCGGTACGGTTGAACTGCGACACCGTGCGTCGGGTGGCGCGGCGGGCGCAACGGTTGAAATGGCGATCTTTCCGGCGGATGTTCGCCGACGGTGAACGAGGGGGCGCCGGGCATGACGCTAGAAATGGAGCCGCCGGATCCGGGCGTGGTACGCGCCGGGTCGGCAGCCGCCGCGCGCCGCCGTGAACTCGCCATCAGCCAGCGCAGGCTCGCGGCCGATGGGATCATCAACGCCGGCGCGCTCATCGCATTCGAGAAGGGCCGCAGTTGGCCCCGCACCCAGACCCGGGCCAAGCTCGAAGAGGTGCTGCACTGGCCCAGCGGGACGATCGCACGGATTCGTCGCGGCCAGGCGCCTCCCGGCGAGGCGCCCGCGCCGCCCCCGCCATCCGACGGCGCGGCGGCCGACGGCTCGGTGTCGTTGATCGCGCAGGCCGTCGTGGCTGCGGTGGACGGCTGCAGCCTGGCGGCGGCCGCGCTGCCGCCGGCCGATGACCCCACGTTCTCGCGGCGCGCCGCGCCGATCCTCGCCGATCTGCGCCGGCTCGAGACCATCGCCGTCCGGGCCGCCCGCATCACCCGGATGACCCCCGAGCTCATCAACGCGCTGAGCACCGTGCGCCGCCACTACGACGGGCTGATGACGCTGTGGGCAGCCGCGCCGAATGCGCCGCTGGCGCAAAGGCTTTACGCTGCCCGGCGGCGCGCGAACCTGTCCGTCCCCGAGACCGCACAAGCGGCGGGCGTGGCAGAGGAGATGATCCTGCGCGCCGAAGCGCAGGAACCGTTACCCGCCGACGCCGCCGACGCGATCGAAACATTGATCCGCCAGATCAGCTGAGCGAACCCGGTCAGCGGTCGAGCATCTGGCTGTCGAGATTCTTGCCGCCGCTTTTGTCGGTGCCCGGGCACGCGTTACTGCGGTCGTTCACGAAGATCGCGAGGGCGTGTGCCCTGGCGTCCAGGCCCGCGATCACCGCGTCGCGCAAGGCCACGACCGCTGTCGCGTCGCGGCAAGATGGCCGTCACCGAGCGCGCGACGATGGGTCCGCCACATGTCCCGGCTCATGTCGTTGAGCTTCTTCGCCGCCTCTGCGAGGTCCGCTCTCAAGTCATCCTTTTTGCCATTGTCGAGGCCGCCCCGACGGGAACCGCTGCGCCCTATCCCGGCCGGCCCAGGACGGGCAACGTAACCGACGGTGCGGCAGGGGTTTCCGGCACATACGGCTCCCGTTTTCCGATGTGCTCGGCCGGGCCGTCGTAGTAGTCGTCCTCGTCGCGGCCGGCGCCTTCCGCATCACCGACACGCGCTGCTGTCGTCGCGCATTCCTGACCCGAAGCCCCGCCCCGCCGGCCAACGGCGTGCCGGGCGTCACCGGGGAGCCGGCGGCGGATAGCCTGCCGCAGTTGAGAATCCGCGAGCAGCTGAGGCACGTGCCCGCGTGTGCATCGCTATGCGTTGTGTCCGGCTCCGGCCGGATCCTGGGTGAGTCGACGCATCTCTTCGCTGATCGACTGCCGCAGCGCGTCTTCCGGGTAGTCGCGCAGACCGGTCGCCGAGCGCAGAAACGGCTCGAACAGCTGCCAGCCGAACAGCAGGGCGAGGGCGTGAGCGGCCGCCAGCCGGGCTCCCTCGTCGCTGTGGTGCCCGGCCCGGATCTCGTCGACCAGTTTGGCCGCGCCGGGAAAGCTGGTCTGCAACTGTCCCACCGGATACCCGTCGAGCAGCGCCCGCGCGATCACCCGCAACTGGCGGCTGCCCGCCGCCTCGACCTCGGCCGCCGGGGCGCCGGCGTCCATGAGCTTCGCCAGGTGCGCGGCCAGGTGATCGAGCACGGCGGCCACCAGCCGCTCCTTGGTGCCGAAATGCCGGAAGACCAGCCCGTGGTTGACCCGGGCCCGAGCCGCGATCTCGCGGATCGACGCCGCGGCCGGCCCGCGGCCGGCGAACATTTCTGCGGCGCTGTCCAGGATCGCGGCGATCACCTCGTCGCGACCGGTCGGCACGAATTCGGCAGGACGCCCCGAGTCCGCACCGGGTGTAGTCATGCGGCTACGCTAGCGCCCCCGGGGCGGCGCCGGCTCACGAGGCGTCGGTGAGCGCGGCGTCGAGCACGCACACATGGGAACGCTTACAATTCGCACCGACCCCGAGGTCGAAAGCGCTTTGGCTGCGTTAACCAGCGGCGGGAAGTCCCGATCTGAGGCGGCTCGCGCTGCCATCCTCGAGGCCGAACGGACACATCGTCGGGCGCAATTGCGAGCCGAGACCGCGGCGCTGCGCAACGATCCAGAAGACGTCGCGGCCTCACGTGAACTGGCTGCCGAGCTGGACGCCATCCGTGCGTGGTGACCTTTACCGGTTAAAGGCACCACGGGATGCCCGCGGCCATGAACAAGCCGGAACACGCTATGCGGTTGTGGTTCAGTCTGATGACGTGCTGCTTTCCACATGGCTTATCGCGCCGACATCAACTGGTCGCCGGGCAGCATCGTTTCGACCCGAAGTTGAGATCAACGGTGTCGGGTCGGCCAACGCGCTGGGCCCGCCGTCTTCCCAGTGCCGGATGTCGTCGGCGTTCAGACGCCTACCAAAGGACGGCCGCCATGTCGCGGTTGTCCGAGCACACGCTGCGCACCGCGGCTTCGATGTCGGGGGCGTTGATGATCTGCAGGTCTCGCACCGTCACCGGGCGGCCCGCGCGTTTCTGGGCGACGACGCGGGTGTCGCGGAACCCTTCGGCGCGTTCGATGACGTTGCGGGCGAACCGGCCGTTCTGCATGGCGTCGATGCCGTGGCGGCCGCCGGGAGTCGTGTAGTTGCGGATCGTGGTGGCCGCGTGCAGGAATGCTTCTCGCGCGGCGTCGTCGAGCAGACTGGCGCGCGGCTCGGCGTAACGGCGCGCGATCTCGACGATCTCGGACGGCGAATACGACTCGAACCGCAACTTGCGGTTGAAGCGCCCGGCCAGGCCAGGGTTCACGGTCAAGAACGCGTCCACCTGGTCCTCGTAGCCGGCGCCGATGAAGCAGAAGTCGAAGCGGTGTGCTTCCAATGCGACCAGCAACTGGTTGACGGCCTCCATACCGATCATGTCCGGTGTCCCGTCGTGGTGACGTTCGACCAGCGAATAGAACTCGTCCATGAAAATGATTCGGCCCAAAGACGTTTCGATCAGATCGTTGGTCTTGGGCCCGGATTCCCCGATGTAGTGCCCGCAGAAGTCCGACCGGCGGACCTCGCGGATCTCGGGGTGGCGCACGATCCCCATCCCGGCGTAGATCTTGCCCAGCGCCTCGGCGGTGGTCGTCTTGCCCGTGCCGGGCGGACCGACCAGCAGCATGTGGTTGGTCTGCCCCTCCACCGGCAGGCCGTGCTCGAGGCGCATCATGCGCACCTCGAGCTGGTCCTCCAAAGCGGACACCGCCTCCTTGACCGCCGCCAGGCCCACCTGCCTGGCCAGCAGCGCACGCCCTTCGGCCAGCAACTCGGCCCGCCGCTCCGCCGCGTCAGCATCATCGAGTTGCTCGCGACTCTTGGCGGTCGCGGCGTCCCACTTGTCGGCGCGGCTGGCGATGGTCTGCTCGTCGGTCACCACCAGGTGCAGATTCGGGTCGGCCAACGCGTCTTTGGCCGCCTCGATCAGCACCCCGTTGATGGTCGCTTTCGACAGCCAGATCTGGGCCTTGTCCTCCTCGCGCAGTTGCCGGTGCACCATCCCCCGTACGTAGGCCAGGTCGGCGACGAGGAGCGGGATATCGGCCGGGCCGATGGCCGCCGTCAACACGTCGGCATCGAAGCGCGACGAGGACGAGTTGTGTCCGACGACGTCGACACGGTCCAGCCAGTCCAGCGCCACCCGGCCCTGCCCGAGGTGCGCGGCGGCGTGGGCGGCCAGCGCGCAGATCGACGCGGTCACCGCCGACATGACGATCGCCTGCGGCGGCAGCTCCTCGGCGGCCGTCGACAACACCTCGGGCCAGCGCTGTGTGGCGTACATCAGAAACGCCCGGGCCAGCTGGTGCCACTGGTAGTTGGCCCACGAATCCAGCAGCTCGCGGTCGGCCAGCAACTCGTCGGCCTCGGCGTACTGCCCCGCGATCGCCAACGCCGACGACAACGCCAGCCCCACCTGGGACGCGTCGGTGACGGTGATCCCGATGTAGGGGCCCAGCTGAATCTCGGCGGCCAGCGTCTGGCCGATCCGGGTGGTCTCGCGGTGCAGCCACTCACTGGTGGCGTTGAGCTGGTTGAGTGAGCCCAGCGCGTGGTCGCCGCAGGCGATGCGACCCAGCCACGCATCGGCCATCGACGGGTCGGCGTCGGTGGCCGCGACGAATTCCGGCAGGGCTGCGGCCGGCCCCTGCTGTCTCCTGATGGTCATAGCGCGATCGAAATGCCTTCGTGCGGTGTGCAAATCAGATGCGCTCATCGAACTGGCCTCGAACTCGTGGTGCCGACGCTGCTAGGTGGTGACCGGCATTGCCGCCGGCTCCAGACTGACGTAGCGGTTCTCCGCCCGGAACATGTCCACCTCGACCCGCCAATTCTGCCCGGCCGCAGTCAGGTTCACCGTCGCGGGGGCGACCTGCTCGATGATCACCTCGAAACCGTGCTGGTGGGGCTCGGGCAGCGTGGCACCCGATGGGGCGACGGTGATCACGGTCGCCGGGCGCGGGGTGGGCGAGATCGCGGAATCCGTGAGTTCCGGGCCGCTGCCCTCGGCGGCGCCCGTGCCGCGCTTGGTGATCCGCGGGGCGTACTCGACGACACTGACCGTGGTGCGCGGCGTGGGCCGCGGCGTGCTGACGACACTGACGTGCGGCATTCGCACGCTCGCCCAGCGGGCCACGTCGCGGGTGTGCACACACACCTGCTCCCCGGCCGCGGCGGTACGGATCACGATCCGCTTGGCGATCGGATCGTCGGCGACCACCAGGACGCGCGCCAGCTCCCCCGCATCGGTGACCGGGATCATCAGGCGGTCGCCGTTGCTCAGCTTGCCCACCAGCACACCCGACGGGCCGATCTCGGTGACCAACTCGGCGGGCAGCGGGCTGCGACGCAGTCCGCGGAGGTGTGGTCGCGGACCGCACATGTTGGCCGCCGCCGCCGCGGCCTGCTCGCCGTTGAGGCGGCGCAACGTCACGCTGGGCGGGGTCGGCGCCTCCGTCGCGGTCAGCACGGTGATCGTCGCGGTACACGTCGCGTCCGGATACACGGTGACGTTCTGGATGACGTCGTCAGCGCGCAACGTCCACGCCAGTGCGAGACCTTGTGACGTGATAGCCGCGGCGGGATAGGCGTAGGTGGTCATCCAACCAGCCTGCCCGCGAATGGCTTTCCAGCGCTGGGAAACGCCGGCCACCGCGTCCGCGCCGAACCGAAGATCGAGCTCGAGCAAGTCGGTGGCGGTGGCCACCTTCGCCCGCAACCCTCGGCAGCGCAGCAGGGTCGCAACGCGCTGGGCGACCGAAACCGCGGCCGCACCAACCGTCGTGCGCCACCGCAGGGCCTCGGTGTTGTCGATCACCGGCAGGCGCATGATCAGCCACGTTTCGCGCCGGCCCGCATACGGCGGTGGGCCGATCTCCGAGTCGTACACCCGCGGGAAGTCGCCGGTGCCGGCGTGCCGCGAACCGAACGTGACGACGCTGAGCGACTCGAGCTGCAGGCCGAGCGCCTGGCGCAGCATCGGCACCACGTCGACGATGTCGATGACGTTGTCGGTCTCGACCCTCACCGAGCCGGTGACCCGCGTAGCCCGGTGCGCGCGGCCGAGCAGCTGCACGGCGACCACCGCGACACCGTCGTGCACCCGCACACCGCCTCCGGACCGGTTGTTGGCGACCGTGATCGGAGCCTCCCAGCTGATCGGCCGGCGGCCCCGCAGCCACAACACCGCCCACGACCACGCCGGCTGACCCCACCACCGCACGAACACCAGCGCGACACCCACGGCCGTCGCAATCACCGCGCCGAGGTGACCACCCAGCGCCCAACCCGCCAGCCCCAACAGGAAAATCACCCACACACCCATAACCCGCCGATTACTGCCCCGGCCGAACCCGGTCAGCACGGGTCTCACCGCGCCCTCCGCAGCCGCGCCGCGATCGCCATCATCAACACGCCCCCGGCCACGACACCGACGAAACCGATGGCGATGTCACGTGCCCGATGGTCCGGCGGCGGTGGCGGCGGCGCGGGCCTGATCACCCGGCTCTGTGCACCCGGCGGCAACCGGTCACCGGCGGGGATGTCGAAGGTCAACGCAGCGACCGGGTCCACCAGCCCATACCCGACCTTGTCGTCGACGCCTGCGGGCGGATTGTGCGCCGACTGCACCATCCTGGTGATCACCTGGTGCGCGCTCAATTCGGGGAACTTGGCCCGTACCAGAGCCGCGATTCCGCTGACGTAGGCCGCCGAAAAGCTGGTGCCCCAGAACGGCATGTTCTTCTCCCCCGGCCTGGCGGGCGGGTAGGCGTTGACCGGCCCGCCGCCCTGCGGTGACAGGCCCATGATGTGGGTGCCGGGCCCCGCCACCGCGACCCAGGGGCCCGACATGCTCTTGTCCAGGGCGGCGCCGCCGCCGTCGACGGCACCGACGGACAGCACGTAGTCGGAGAACCACGACGGCGAGGAGACGACCTCGACCTGATGCCAATCGCGCGGATCGGTCGGATCCAACGGGTCGTACAGGGGATTGTTGGCGCAGCCGGATTCCCCGACGTTGCCGGCAGCCGCGACGACCACCGCGTCCTTGACCGTCGCCGCGTACCACAGAGCCGCGCCCAGAGCCCGCTGGTCGGCGGAGGCCGCCGCGGGCAGGCATGAGGTCACCGAAATGTTGATCACCTTCGCGCCCATGTCCGCTGCGTGAACGACTGCCCGTGCCAACGTGTTCAGCGTTCCGGCCTTGACCCGCTCGTCAGAGTTCGGGTCGGCCGGCGGCGGGTGGACGGGCTCGAACGCCCGTGAGGACTGCCGGATCGAGATGACGACGGCGTGCGGGGCGACCCCGACCACTCCGTCGGGCGCGCCCGGCGGGGGCGGCGGCACCGTCGGTTCGTCGTCACTCTGCGGATCCGGTGGGCCGCTGGACGGCCCCATCGCGCCCGGCTCCTCCGGCGGTGGCGGCGGCGGTACGACCTGGGTGATCGTCACCGGCGGCGGTGGCGGTGGCGGTGGCGCCGCCGGGGGCGGGACCTCGACGGGCGGTGGCACCGCTCCGATCGCCGGCGGCGGCCCGGCCGGTGCCGATACCGCCGGCGCCGGCGGTATCGGCCGCGGCATCGGCAGAACTCCCTGGGGTGCGGCGCCGATGATCGAACCGACGATGGTGCCGTGCGCGTCGCAGTCCGAAAGCCCGTCCTCGCCCATGATGTAGTCACCGCCGGGCACGACGGGCAGCCGGGGGTTCGGGGTGATGCCGGTGTCGATGACTGCGACGGGCACGCCGTTGCCGGTGCTGTACTGCCACGCCTTCGCGATGTTGAGCAATGTGAATCCCGGCGCCAGCTGGGCGACGTCCGGGTTTCGCACGGTGATCGGCGACGAACAACTGTTGGCCCGGCGCATCGGTTGGTCGGGGCGGGGCGGCCCGTCGGCGGGGACCAGCGCAGGATCGACCATGGGTGGTGTAATAGCTTGTGCAGCTAGTGTATTGGAGGCGAGCGCGGTGAGCAGGACGACGCCGGTCACCGCGACCGCCCGCAGGCACCCCCGTCTCAGCGACCTCAGTGTCGAAGCCACGTGAACAGCCCCCCCAGGGCAGCCGCCGCCGGCAACAAGACGATGAGCGCCACTACCTCGGCCCATTCCACGGTCAGCCGGACGAGCGGCCTGAATCTCATTTCCGGCACCAACAGTGCTGCGGCCAAACCCGATCCGGCGAACACCGCGACCGCCACCGCGGGCCACAGCAACCCGGCTTCGGCGCTGCGCGCGGCCAGCGCGTACTTCACGGCGCCCGCACAGACCGCGGCACACGCGCCGCACACCAACGCGATGGCCTGATACTTGGCCGCAAACCCGCGGCCCTGGGTGAGGAAAATCCCGGCCACCAGTGCGGCCACCAGCACCGCCAGCCACGCCCACGGGCGCCCCGGCGTCAGCACTGCCCAGACCGCCGCCGGCAGCACGATCGAAACCCCCACGCACATACCGACTTGCACCGCATTGACCAGACGCGCAGAGGCGGCGATGGCGGTGCCGCGCGCGGTGATGTCGGTCAGTTCGTTGTCCTCGTCCTCGGTGTCGTCCTCGCTGACCGGGGACACGGTATCGACGGGCATCCCCTCGCGGCGCGCGAACAGATCCCTGCCGGTGATGGATCCGAAGTGGGGCGGGCGGACCCGAGCCACCCACAGCGCGATCAGCGGCGTCATCCTGACCAGGACGAGCAACCCGACCAGAACGCAGACGGCGAGCACCTGCACTGACGCCGACCGGAACATCCGCACGGCCGCGACGGCGGCGAGGATCCCGCAGATCGTCACCACCGCGGTGGCCACCGCGGTCTGCCCGCGCTGCCGGGTCAGCACGCCGATCGCGACGGCCCCCACCGTCATGCTGACGACCCCGATCAGCGCGTGGGCCGCCCCGAGCACGCCGGGAGGTGCGCAGGCACCGGCGGCCGCCAGCAGCACCACGGTCAGCCAGGCGAACCCGCCGAACAGGTCGCGGCGTTCCCGCCATCCCCGCCGGACCACCGTCGTCGCGACCAGCAGCAGCACACCGAACCCGCCGGCCACCGCCGCGGGAATCGCGGTGTCGGTGACGGTGCGCGCGCGCAGAGTCAGGCTCACCACCACGGCGACGGCCATGGCGAGGAGCGCGATCGCGGTGTGGGCGGCGGTCAGCGGCGTGACCGGCGCGAACATCCGGTCGCCACCGTCGCGGCCGAGCCAGGTGCCCACGGCCGCCAGGCCCGTGGACAGCGACTCGTACTGCGGCTCGAAAGACTCCCCGGCGGCCCTGGGCACCAACACAAGGGTGTCGCCGTCCTGGACACCCAACTCGTCGAGGCTCTTATTGATGTCGAGCCGAACACCGTTGACCTTGTGCAGCTCATAACTTCCCGGCGGCAGCGCGACGCCGTCGAAGCCTTTCCGTTTGAGCTCGGCGTCGAACAGCTCCACCATTCCCTCGAAGAATCCTTCGACCGGAATAGCGGCGGGAAAAACCTGGGAACACAGGTGTTTGTCGTAGGAAATGTCGACCGCGCAGCGCGCCGGGAAGGCGACCTTGTGCGGCCCAGTCACCGGGACGCCCGCTCAGCGTCGGGGACGTATTTATCCGCCAGCCCGGCGGTGATTTCGAACAGGCGGAGCCGTGATTTCTTTGTCAGCTCGTGGACCGTGTCGATGATCCCGCCTTTGGCCAGGTGCGGATCAAATGGCATCACTTCCACGATTGCGCCCACCTTGGTGAAGCGCTCCGTCAGGTAGGCCAGCGCGTCCTTGTCGGTGCCGGAACCGGTGTGGTTGAGGATGACCGTGCTGCGTGAGACCAACTCGTGATAACCCTGGGATCTGAGGTAGTCGACGGCGCGCAGCACCGGCCGGGAACGGTCCGCGGTGATGCCCGAGACGAACACCAGGGTGTCGGTGTTCTCCAGGACCGGTGTCATCACGTCGTGTTCCAGGTCGGGGGCGGTGTCGACGATCATCACGGTGTGTGTTCGCCGCAGCCGCGTCAGCGCGCCGGAGAACATGGCCGGCGCCAGCGGCCTGAGCTGATCCGATGTGCGATTTCCGGCAAGCACGTCCAGGCCGACCGCGTTTTGCCCCAGGTGTTCCCGGATATCCGCGTAGCCCTGGACGTCGGTATCGTTGATGATCGCCGCGTAGTCGCCGGGCGGCGCGTCGTCGATGCGGTCGGCCAGGGTTCCGAAACCAGGGTCGGCGTCGATCGCGATGACGTTCTGGGGCCTGCATTCCCGGAACACCCCGCCGATGCAGGCGGCCATGGTCGTGACCCCGACGCCCCCTTTGCCGGAGACGACGGTGATGACGTACTGGCGCCGGATGTGCCGCCGGATCCTGGTGCGCAAATCACGGTAGTGACGTTCGCTGGGCGATTCGCCGACGTTTATTTTGTGAAATGAGGCGCTGTAGATGAATTTTCGCCAACCCGAACCCGGGGGAATCTTGCGGGGAGCCGCCAGGTCGGAAATGCGCATCGTGTCGGATACGGAATCGTGAGCGTAGTTGGCCGCCGACGGATCCACCCGCCTGGGCGGGCCTTCATCCGAGATATTCGGATCATTCCACGGGCTCGTCACGATCGCGATGCTAACACGTTATGCGACAGCGTGTTTGCGCGATTACACAATTTTACGACGGTGAGCGGGGGGTCGATTTTTCGCCCATTCCTTGACATCAATTTCTGCACGGTTGCAGCCAGCCTGGTCACACGACGCGCCGATACGAATGCCATTCCTCGCCGGCGGGGAGTCGGCGGATGAGCCGCTGGACCGCTCCGCTGACGTCGGTGCGCGACCCGGGCGAGATCACCTGGTACCGACGCAGTCCCGACGTCACGTTCTCGACGCACAGGCGGCCCGCGGGAGTGTCGATGAGCGTCACCGCGGTGTCTCCGACGTGGATGCGCGCGTACCGCTCCGGTCCGACGCCGGTTTGCAGCGCCACGATGGACGCGTGCGCGGACTGCGCGGGGTCGGCGGCCACGGTGACGATCTGCACTTGGTCGACGTCGAGTCCCTGCCCGATCAGAAACGACCGCAGGCCGGCGGCGTCGCGCACCGACTCGAGCAGCTGCTCGGCATCCAGCGTCACCGGTCGTAGCGGCGCCGCCTCGGCGACGCCGCACAGCCTCTCGACCTGTCCCACCACCAGGTCGGCGGCTCCCCGTTCGTCGCCGGCGGCCCCGGCCGGGTAGAGACGCACGAGTTCGCCGTGGCGTTCCAGAACCACCCACCAGGTCGCGAATCGGCAGAGCGACGCACGCATCGGCTCCCGGCCCGCCACGGCGATGTGCACCAGCAGCGCCAGATCCCGACGCAGCAGCACGGTCAGCCACTCGCGGATCATGGAATCGATATCGCCGTGCTCGTCGAGTGCGCCGGCAGCCATCAGTTCGGCGGCCACGGGATGGCGAAGCGCGCGCTCGGCGGTGTCCAGCCTCGGCAGCAGTGGACGCAGACCCAGTTCGGGGCAGGTCTGCTCCACGCCGGCCACCGCCTGCAGTACCCATAAACCGTCGAGTGTCGTTGTCAGCATGCGTCTTTCGTTTTCACCAGCGAACACGACAACGACGGTGGGACACACGCGGTAGCCGTCTGCCCCACCGTCGCGTGAGTTATCGGTGGGATGTGGCCTCAGAACAGGCCGGCGATGGACTGGTCGGTGCTGATCGCACCGTCCAGCACGTGGGAGGTCGTCTGCCCGTGCTGGCGCACCGTGTCGATGAGCCCCTGCAGCCCCGACAACATCTGCGCCTGGGCCTCGAAAAACCCTGCCGCGCCGTGGCCGGCGAAGAATTCCTGCAGCGCATTCGTGCGGTTGGCGGTGTCGTCATAGATTGCCTGCAGCTGGCCGGCGCGGGCGCCGACATCGGAGGCGAAATCGGCGACGGCTCCCGGGTTGTAGGTGATCGGATTTGTCATGATGAACTCCTTTTTCGAAAAACCGGTGGGCAGAAATACGGGTCAGGATCCGGCTTGGCCGAACAGGGCGGTGAATGCGTGGGCGGAGTCCGCCTCGTGCGCTTCCATCAGGGCCGCCGCCTGCGTCAAGCCCTCGGCCAGGCGTGTCCCGCCGGTCAGCACCTTGTTGAGGTCGCCGGCGACCTCGGTGGCGGTCAGGTGGGAGGCGGTCACGGCGTCGCCGGACCAGGTCGCCGGATTCATGACGTTTTCCTGGTTGGCGACATAGCCTTGGGCGATCCCGATGGCGTGTTCCATATTCGCCTGAATGGCGTTTGACGTGTCGCGAAGCATGTGCGGCGTTACTTTGATGGTCACGGAAATCTCCTTCTGCGATTGGCCGCCCCCCTATGGCCTGGGGCGTGAAGCGGAGTGTATGGCGGCTGTTTGGACCTGTCGATTCACCCTTTCGCCGGGCCGGCTTCACGCTCGATCGTCGACAACCCGCACCGTCACGGGTTGTTCGGGCTTGTCCCGGGTAGCACGCCCGCCCCCGGCTGCGTGGCCGACCGGCATCCCGCCGACGGGGGTGCCGCCGGTTGTCGTCGTCTGCGGGCGCAGGGCTTCCGCGCCGAGCGCCCCGCTGGGCCGCAACCCCACCGGCCGACCGCTGCTGCCGGTGTCGAACGCGCTGACGGGCCGGGTGAAACTGCTCGCGGACATGCCCGCGCCGGTCAACGATGCGCTGCCGCCCGCACCGGCCGAAGCGCCGGCCTCCGCCGCCGAAAGTCCTCCGGTCGCCGACACCGCCGAGGCCACCGGCCCCGCACCGCTCATCCCCATCCCGGCGGGATTGGCGAACATGCCCGTCATCGACTGCAGTGGCTGCAGCGCGCTCATCGGAGCCTGCATCAGTTGCGCAGGGGCCTGCAGCGCCTGCGGGACCGCCCCCACCATCGACTGCACCGGCTCCATGAACGCACCGGCCTGACTCCCGAATTCCTGGCCTGCCGAGGCAGATTGGCCGACGCCGCCGGCACCCGTCGACACGCCCTGCAGCGCGGAGCGCAAACCGTCGCCGGCCGCGGTATCCGCCGCGGCCTGGCCGACCGCCGCCGCCGCCTGCGCCGGAGCCGCCGGCGAGGCCCCCATGGCTGCGACCGGGGGTGGGATCGCCAGGCTTTCGGCCAACGCGGCGAGGATCGCCCCGTAGGACGCGCCGATGGAGGAGTTGACCGGCCACATCACACCGAAATACTCGACGTCCAGCGAGATGATGCGCGGCGTGAGCGCCCCGAGGACCATCGGGTTGATGCCGTTGTCGACTCCCCATTCGTCCCGGTTGGCGATGCATTCGGGAGCCGGGCGCATCGCGACGGCGGCGGTCTCGTACGCGGTGACGGCGGCCGATACCACGGCCGGCTTCACATCGACCCACCCGGCGAGCCCGTGCAGCGACGCATTGAGCATGGTGGCCGTGGCCGCGGACTCCGCCGACCCGGCGCCGGTCCAGCTCGCCGACGTCACAGCGGTGTTGCTCGCCGATGCGACACCCGAAGCGTGGTGCGTGGCCGCCAAGGTTGTCCATGCAGTCTGGTTGGCCACGTGCGTGCCCACCCCGGTCCCGGCCTTGAGCAGCATGTCGTTGTCCTCGGGTGTGCGTGCGGCCCACCCCGGATCAGGCATGCGTTCTCCCCTCGCTACGTGCCCAGGGTCGCAGCGCGCGCCGCCTCGGTGGCGACGGCCACCCCCGAAGCCATGCTCTGCGCGCCGGAGAACAGGCCGCGCTGTGCCGCGTGCTCGGAAACCACACCCAGGTAGCCGGCGCCGCAGGAGTTGAGCGCGGCCGAGAACATCGCCGAGTCGGGGTCTGCACCCATCGGTGTCGTTCCGAGCAGCGCCGGCGCCGCCGCGGAAGCCGCCGCCTCGGTTTCCGCGCTGATCGCCGACTCGGCACCCGCCGACGCCAGCACGGCCTCCGGCTGGACGAAAAACGTCATGATTCCCTCCCGAATGGTCAAGCGCGAGAACATCCCCCTGGCTGGGCAGTGTAGTGCTGCTCGAGCGATCGCGTATTCACGAGTTAGCGGTATTCACGAGTGACCGGGCGACTCGGCCGCTACCCATCCGTCAAGCGAACGGCCTCGTCATCGTCGGCGGCGTCAACGCGCCTTCCCGGCTTTAGCAGATCCGCGACGTTATCACGCACAACTCCCGCGGGCACCCGGAATCGGGAATCCAGGTAGTGGGTCATTTTGAAGCCATGCGATTTCGGGCGTTACCCCAGGTCGGACGACATCTTCACGCTTGAGGGAACCAACGCCAGGTGAGCGGGCGCCCCTACGGTAGAAGGCCCTCCTCCCACGCCCACGCGAAGAAGGAATCGCCGTTATCAAAGGGCAGGTATAGACCTGTCTCTAGCAGGGCGTTGACAAACGCCACTGTCTGATCCCGGTCTCGATCGAACAATGACGTGTAAGCCTCAGTCACGATCCACATCGTGTCGATGGACTTAACTTTGAACCGATCTGCCTGAGCAACAGCTGCCCGGTCGTCGAGGACGGCAATCAACTCGCGGTGGTGTGCGCATGCGATAACCGCTGACTCGCCTAAATGTTGGAGCTGGCCACCACCGAGGGCGACCTTGACCCGGAACGCAGTCAAGTCCTCCTCCTCCGTCAAAACGGTGTGCGCCGCCCATACCGTCGTGGAGACGACGGGAATATCTGGGTATTTGCGCCTGTGGTGCTCGATTTCGGCGTTGACCTCTGAGGGAATGAGAACCACTCCGTGGGGAGCGAGTTTCTGAATCACCGAGCCATACCCGGCACGACACGTATGCATATACGTGCTGGTGTCCATCACCCACCGGGTGCCCTCAGTCACTTGTGGCCCGCGAGCGACCTTCGCAAATCGTCTAGTGAGCGAACTTGCCTCTCAGGCAGTTCCTCTCGGGCCACAGTGCCTCGCAGCAATTCAACCGTACGGGCCGCTGTAAGTTGACCGGATGTATAGCCCTCGATGCATGCCGCAGCGAAGGTGGGCGAAAGACAGGGACTCCTGGGCTCTCTCGCCCAAGACAACTTTAGGTGCACGTAGTCGCCGTTGCGGGGCTCCTGATTGAGAAGCGTCTCGCGCTCTCGCCAATCGATCAGATCGAGATTGCGCAGTTGACTCACGGCCGCTGACCAGCTGAGATGATAGGTCGCGCTCACCGCAAGTGCTCGGTCGCGGTTACTCCAATCACGGTGACTCAACCACACATTCGTCACACCTGAACGCGGCGCGAGGAAGTGAATTGCGAATGAGGAGAGCATCTTCTCGCACTCACTGCTGGCCATTGCGTCGTAGGCGTCACCGCAAAGCCAATGTCCCAATTCGTGAGCAAGCGTCATGCGACGCCGACCGGAATCGACATCGCCGTTTATCACAGCTACTCCGATGCTTTCCGCGTCGTCAGTGACCTCAACGCAACCGCCGTCTGGTCCGTTCGCTCCGAGAGGGGCGGCATAGGTATAGAGGCCGAGATGTTCACAAGCCTCTCCAAGGTTGAGGATCGACTCGTCTCGGATCCCGAGGCTGTCACGAGTAGCGGCGGCCAAACGCTCTGCCTGATCGTGGTCTTGCGGAGTCCTCGTATCTTGGTTGCGTTTCACCGGCGGCAGCAGACCCATCTCCAGCATCATGAGGGCATCCGAGGCGAACAATTCGATCTGATTATCGAGCGCTTGGGTCGTATCGTGCCGCGCGTCATCAGAGGCGCTGGCGAGGTCCCTTCTTCGATTCACGACCGCCGGAAGCGGATCGTTGACGAAGAAACCCAGCGGTCGATCCAACGCTTCAGCAATCGCGACCATCTCGGCCATCGTGAGCCTGCGTTCACCCTTTTCAGCCCGACTAATCGCAGTACGTTCAAGTCCCACCATCTCGCCGAGCTTGGCCTGGGTTAACTCCGCCTCGGTGCGTGCTTGGGCTACGCGGACTCCAATTGTCACGTGGTCCATATGTGTGATTTTCGCACATGGGCGGCGGAGGTGTCGACGTCTACGCCGTTTCACCCGGCTCACCAACGGCTTCTCCAAAAAGGTCGAGAACCTAGCCCACGCAGTGTCGCTGCACTACATGTACTACAACTTCGCACGCCCCCACGCCACACTCACCCAGGACAACGGCGGCAAGAAAACCACCCCCGCAGTGGCCGCAGGAGTTGAAGACCACGTGTGGACCTATCGCGACATCGCCGTCCTGCTCGACGGGCCAAACTGACCCACTACCGGAATCCACGGGAGACGTCAGCGCTCGCCCGGATCCTCGAACAGGGTGCAATAGCCCTGCCGACCTGCGGATTTGAATTGCCGGTAGACCGTGAATCCGATGTGGCCGTCCCGAATACACGCAAGGAACCGCGCCGGGCCATCGATGAGGTCGTCGTACTGTTGTTGGAGCACCGCGAGCCGCGAACCGTTCAGTACCGGGTCTGGCGTGTGCACCATGCGCAGAGTGAGCACCGAGAGCCGGCCGATGATCATCGCGGGGGTCTCGGTATGCAGCGGTGCGCTTCGGACCGGGTCGAGCCGCTCGAGCAGCGTGCCGTCGAGGTTCTCGACGGCGCCGTTGCGGCGGGCGTTGAGATCGTCGATGGCGCGTTTCCCGCAGGCCACCTCAGTGTCGCCGACGCCGGGGCGGCGGACGGCGTCTTCGTGATGCCACAGGTCGAAGTTCAGCGCGTGCAGATGCAGCGCCCGCGCCGGACTCGGTCGTTCGTGCCGGCGGCGTCGGGCGGTGTGCGATGCCACTCCAGCGCGGCCTCGTGAAACCGACGTGCCGCGTGCAGCAATTCGGTGGCGGTCGAATCCCGGGGCCGCGGCAGCGGCGCCGGTGGAAGCGGTTCAGTCATAACCGAAGTGGCACGCCAGGGCGTCCACCTGGGCCCAGGCCGGATCGTAGGCGTCGATTCGGTCGCGCGCCGGGACCACCCGGCGCAACGGGCGCAGGTTGCCCGCTTTCCACGGCAGCACGGCGCCGTCCCGGAAAAACTGGCTGTCACCGACCGGCTCCGGGGGGCAGATGCGCGATCCCGGCGGCGGTGCCGGAAAAAGTCAGGCCCCAGCGGCCCAGCGCGGCATCCGGTGTCGCTGCCGGCTGGGCCACAAAATCCTCATAGCGCGCCACCGCGGGTGCAGCGTCGCCGGACATCAGCGGCGGCAGGAAACGGTGCAGCAGCGCCAGCGCCTCGGCCACGGTGTCCTTGATCCAAAAATCCAGTGACCTGCGGTGGGCGGGTTCCTATGCAGGAGAACCGAGTTGACGATCTCACGGGGGTCACGCAAGGCGAACAGGACTGCGGCGTCGGGAACATGCCCGTGAGCATGTGCAACCGTGCGGCATACCAAGGGTTCTTCTCGCCCCAGATGGTGCAGGGGCGGGCGATCTCGTTCATGAGAACATGCAGGGCGGCGTGCGGGTCGGCGGTCTTCTCTGCGCAGCGCCGGTAAGTCTCGTAGAGACCGCGATCACGCAGGAACGCCTCGAGCCCGCCGGTCACCGGCCCCCCGCTCCGGACGGCCCCGATCGGGTCGATCTCGTCGAAGAGCTTGATCTGGTCGTGGCAGTTAAGGAACTGGGTGACAATAGTCGTCCCGAATCGCAGTGCCTCGACGGCGAAAAACTGCACTCCAGTCCCGCTCTCACCCGTGGGCCGCCATCACTAACCCCTCCTCCTGCGCTTCGGCCACCGGCGGGACCCCATTGCCCACCACCTCGCGGCCCCGCCCTCATGCGAGCGCGCCGGCTAGACAACCCGTACCGGCGCCACGCCTAACCCGGCCAGACCCCCGCGCCGTGGGGAAAATTTCCGGGCCGGCCACCGGCGTCGGCGAGATCAGCCCGTCAGACCCTGCTCGGCGCCAAGATCTTCCACCGCGCCCAGCACAGCACGTCTACCACCGTGATACCGCTCATGGACCGGCGATCGATGTTGCGGTGCGGCCCGAACCGGAACCCCCACGTCATCGATCGTGTCAGCCCGAACAACGCGACCCCGGGGACCGGCGCCAGATCGGCGGCGTGCAGCATGCACGAATCGATTCCCAAAAACAGGTCCGCCTCGGCCACCAGACCCATCGACAGATCCAGCGGCAGCCCGAGGTGGGGGATGACGCGGTCACGCTCGTACCCGACATTGAGCTCCTCGTGTCCCATCCCCACAACCCAGGCGACGAAGTCGTCGTGGCGCGCCAGAAACCGGTCGAGCACGTCGATGAATCAGGTGATCGGCCAACGCTTCTCGAACCAATCGGTATCGGCGTGCACGACGAGCACCTTGACTCCGGCGGGCAGCCCGGGCCGCATCGCGCGGGCTTGCTGCTGCACGGGGGACGGGATGGGAACCGGCTGGGAGTAGGTGTCGGCGCCCGGGCCGCGGGATCGAACAGCTGCGCCAGCTTGAACCACAGGTCGATCGAGTGGCACGCCTCCTTAGCGACGACGACGTCGTAGTCCTCGTTGTCGTTCGTGAAGCCGATTCTGGTCGCGGGAGCAACCCGGCGCCGCAGCGCCTGCCCGGTCTCCGACTGCCAGCGCAACACCGCGGTGTCGATGAACAGGTCAACGGGATCGATCCGGGCTGCCAGCGCGTCGACGTTCGGCGGTCGATGCGACGGCACGCCGTCGGTGAGGAATCCCGGGATCTTCACATGGCGAGCACTCACCTGCCGAAAACACAAGTCGAAGGCCACCTTCGGGCAGATCACCGTGATCGGGGCGGTGAACATCTGGCCCAGCGCCCGCAGCGTCGGCAGCGCCATGGTCGAGTCGCCGATTTTGGCGTCGAAATACACCGCGGGACTGCGGGCCTGGAGCAAACCGCGAAGCGCGGCGTCCGGGCTCACTGGGGCGCGACAGCCGTCGACGGCATCCCGACCAGGACGCCCTCGACATCCCCGTCCGCGCGCAACAGCAGGCCCCGCCCGGGCGGCAGCGCCTGGGCACGCACGACACGGCTGATCCGGTTCTGTGGGTCGTTGTCCATGTACAGCTGACCCACCTTCGCCGAGTTCTGGAACCGCATCCACGGATCCATCTGCAGCGTCGCCCAGTTCGAGCTGTTCCGGGTCGTGAACACGTGCAAGCCGATCTGACGGGCCCGTTCGATCAGCTTCCACAGCGCCGCCCCCACCGGCGGTTTGGGCGGGTAGCTCTGATCCGGCCGCAGATCCTGCACGTCGTCGACGAGCACGAAGTGCCTTGGGCCTTCCCACGGCTTGAGGGACCGTAACTCCTCCTGGCTCAACCCTTTCGGCGGCAACCGGGGCAACAGCACCTGCTGGGCGAGCTCGGTGATGACCTCGTCGATCTCGTCCTGGTCGTAGGCGTACGCGCGCACATACCCCGGGCCGTGCAGGTCCCGCAGGCCGCGTGGCGCGGTCTTGGGGTCGATGAGCGTCAGTTGGGCCTCGTCGGGGCCGAACCGGCTCATGATGGCCTCACCGATGGCCACCAGCGCCGTCGTCTTCCCGCAGCCTTGCCTGCCCAGGATCATCAGGCCGGGGCTTTCCCGCAGTGTCAGCGGGACCGGGCCCAGGTCGTGGCGCTCGCCGATGGCGAAGGCGATCGACAGGTCGTCACCGCTGGGGTGGGCGGCTTCGTGCTCGAGGATCGCCCGCAATTCCACCCGTTGCGGCAGGCGTTGCAGCGTCGCGTGCTTGGTCACACCGGCGACCTCAGCGATGCGGCCGCCGACCTCGGTGATGCCGACCAGCGCCCCGCTGGCCGGGTCCGCGAGGGCCGGCACACCGACGCGCAATTCGTGCAAGCTGTCGCTCAGACCGAAGCCGGGCCGGTTCAAGGTGCGCCGCGCCGCTTCCCGCGACTCGATCGACGAATGCCCCATCTGGCTCTCGCTGGGGTCGGCCAACCGCAATTGGATTCGAGCGGTGGCGTTTTGCAGCAGGCTCTGACGCTGCCCGTGGATCCAGCCGCCGGCGCTGCAGATCACGTGCACACCGTATTCGGGGCCCCGGCTGCTCAGTGAGATGATGCGGTCGCCTATCAGGGTGTCCTTGGAGTACAGGTCGTCGTAGTCGTCGAGAACCACGAACACGTCGCCGAAAGGGTCGGTGGGGTCGGTGCCGCCCAGGCCGTCGCTGCCGGGACCGAACCGGCGCTCACGGAAGCCGTCGAGGTTGATCTTGAGTTGGCGAAACGAGTCCTCGCGCGCGTCGATCAGCGCGGCCATGCTGCTCAGGATCCGCTCGATGCCCTCGTTGTCCTTCGGGGACACGATGTCGGTGACGTGCGGCAGCGACGCCACCTGTGCCAGGGTGGCCCCGCCGATGCAGAAGAACGTCACCCGCGCCGGGCTGTACATCGTTGCGGCCGAACACATCAGCGTCATCAAGGTGGTGGTCTTGCCGCACTGCTTGGCCCCGACCACGACGATGTTGCTGCGCAGCGCGTCGAGCGCGTAGACCACCTGGCGGGACTCCTCGGGGATGTCCATCACGCCCACCGGGAACATCAGCCCGGGGTTGCGGCCGTAGTCGACGTGCCAGGGCTTGCCCCGGTAACCCGCCACCAGCACGTCGAGGGGCTCGGGGTCCTCCAGCGGTTCGAGCCATGGGTGGCGCGGCGCGCGGTGCGGCACGGCGCGCAGCGACCCGCGCAGCACGTCCACGACCTTCTTTTTCTTGAAACCGTCTTCGTGGTAGAGGAATTCGTCGGGTTCGGCATCGACCACGGCCGCCGCCTCCAGCGCTGCCGCATCGGCCACGTCCAGGGGCTGATACTGCCAGTTGTACAGCCTCGGCTTGGTCAGCGTCATGTCGACGGTGGTGGCCGCCGGTGCCGTCTTGGGTACCACGAACGGCGCCGAGAGGTAGAAGCAGCGGAACGGCTCCAGGTCGCGCGGCCCCACCTTCAGCAGCGCGAAACCGTTCTCCTTCGACGGCAGGTGATAGGCGGCGTCCGAGCCGATCACCTCGCGGCTGTCATCACCGGACTCGGCGCGCAGCGCGATGCGGAACGCGATGTTGGACTTGACTTTCTGCAGCGACGACAGATCGAGGCGCTGCCCGCCCAGCATGAAGAAGACGTTGGCGCCGCGGCCTTCCTGCCCGATGTGGATGATCAGGTTGATCCACTTGTCGTGGTTGGCGAACAATTCCAGGTATTCGTCGACGATGACCAGCAGCACCGGCACCGGCGGCAGGTCGCGCCCGGCGAGCCGGATCTCTTCGTAGTCATTGGCGTCGCGTGCACCCACTGATGTGAACAGCTCATAGCGCTGCTTGATCTCGCCGTCGATGACGCGGCGCATCCGTTCGGCGAGGTGCCGCTCGTCCTTACCGAGGTTCGACAGTGCGGCCACCACATGCGGGATGCCCAGGATGTCCTGTGCCGCGGATTCGAATTTCATGTCGACGAAGATGACATTGAACGCCTCGGGGGAATGCGTCAGCGCGATCCCGTACACCAGTGACAAGAAGAACTCCGACTTACCCGAGCCGCTGGTTCCGATCACCACGGAGTGAAACCCGAAGCCGCCGAAGTCTTTTGCCCGCAAGATGATGTTCTGCAACTCGCCGTTCGGTTTGGCCCCGACGGGGATTTCGCACCACCGCTCGTCGCCGCGCCCGCGCCGCTCGACCCACAACCGGTCGACGTCGAGTTCACGGGGGTCGCCGATGCCGAGCGCCCGCAGCAACTCGGCGGCTCCGCTGGCGGAGTCGGCGGCGTCGGCGCTGCTGGTCGGCGACCATCGCGCCATCGCCCGCGCATAGCGGTAGGCCCGGTGTAGGGACAGCTGGTCGGCGTGCGCGAAGAACTTGCCCCGTAACCGCACCAGCGGCGCGGGCTGTTCGTCGTCGTCGATGTGCGCGCCGTTGCCGGCGGATTTCGCCTGCCCGCGCACCGACGTGGTCGGCGTGCGGTTCCGCTCACGCATCTCGAAGACCTGGTCTTCGGCGAATCCCACTCCGGTGCCCAACCGGGATGCGATGCGCAGCAAGGTGATGCCGGCTTTGCCGACCTGGCCGACCACACTCTCCCACGCATCGGGGCTGCCGGTGTTGTCGTCGACGATCACCAGGTGCGGTCCCAAGTCCACCGCGGCGTTGCCTTGTCCGGTTTCCAGCGCCGAGCCCATCGCGGTGGGGCTCGCCGCCACCGGCGGGGTCCACGCGCCCCGCTTTCCCTTCCTGTGCAGCTCGGCGCCCAGCGCCTCTTCCAGCTCCTCCGGGGTGGCGAATACCAGCCGCCGCCAACCGCATGCGTCGAACAGCTCGTCGTGCAGGTTGTGCGGCAGCCACACCATCCAGGACCACACGTCCGGGCTGCGGGTCACCACCATCAGTTTCACGTCGCGGGGATTGTGAAACACCGCCAGCGAGCACACCACGGAGCGCATCAGCGAGCGCAGCCGGTCCAGATCCTCACCCACGAAGCTGAAACCCGGCGCCGAACGCAGGTTGACGACCTTGGCGATATCGCGAATCTTGCGCTGCTCCAAGATGAAATCGCGCAGCGCCTGCCCGGTGACGGGTTCGAGTTCCTCATCAGAAGAGATGTCGGGCCAGGTCACCGACAACACCGAGTCCGGGGCGTGCTGCACCCCGGTGCCCAGCCGCACCTCCAGGAAGTCTGCGTCCCCGCGACCGCGTTCCCACATCCGCGGACCGCCGATGATCGCCCCCAGCCCCTGCGGGTCGGAGTGCACAGCATGCTGCCATTCGCGCTGCGCACACACCGCGGTCTGGATCTCGTCCCGGTTGCCGTCGAGGTCGCGCAAGTAGCGGCGGCGCCCGCGCTCCATTTCGCCCCAGGTGATCTTGCGCGCACGCCCGAACCGCCCGGAAAAGGCCAGCATGCTGAACGCGCCGATGCCCATCAGCGGAAAGAAGCCCGTGGTCACACTGCGCACACCCGAGACGTAGAGCATGACCACCGTGCCGATCAGCGCCACGATCAGCGCCGGCACGCCGATCATCACCCAGATGTTGCGCGGTTCGCGTTCGGCAAGCGCGATCGGCGCACTCGGCGCCACCCGGACCGGTTTCGGCGGCTCGATCCTGAGCCGGTTGATCGCAAAAGCCCTCTTCGACATGTCTAGCCTCCGGCTCTCGCTGTTGTTGTCACCACGGCCACCTTCCCGAGTGCGGGCACGGTGTCGCGGGCCACCAGTGCCGCCTGCTGCGACAGGGCCGGTCCCGCGGCGAAGGTCCGCAGCAGCGGCCACGGCGCCTGGACCGCCGCGGCCGGGTCCAATCCCAGCGCGCGCAATGACGCGTCGTCGGCGACGATCCCGAACCGCACCCCGTTGGGGGAAATCCAGAACAACGATTCGCGGGAGTCCGAAGTGATCACGCCGCTGGTCGACGCCACGAAATTCACCGCCCCGGGTAACACCAGTACCTGCTCGGCCACCACCGAGGCCGGGCCGCGGTCATCACGGACCAGGTGCACGATCCGCTCGTCCATGGACGCGAGCACCGGAAGGCCGCGCCCGTTGTAGACGGCCACCCGGGCCTGCGGATCCGTCGAAGCCTTCTCCCAGCCCACACAGGTGGTCGGATTCGCCGCGGAGTCAACGAAATTCAGCCGCCCACTCGGGAAATAGTCCACGGGTAGGGAGTTGACTTCGGGCGTGCTGACAAGCACGTCGGGGGGCACCGTTCGCGGCGTCGTCGACCCGTAGGAATTGGCGCTGCGCAGCAGATCGGCCACAAAGCTGGTGATCTTCTGCATCCCGTCGGGCAACAGGACGTAGAACTGGCTTGTGCCGCGAGAGGTTTGGGATTGCAGCACCGCGCCGACCCGGGAACCCGCCACCCATTTCGACGGCGCGCCCGCCTCGGGGATCGGTGGCACGGTCAGCGGCTCGGTCGCCGGCAGCGCGTCGAACAGCGCCCGTGAGATCTCGACGGGGGACGTGACGCCGGGGTCGAGTCCCAGGCTCAAGGTGACTGCCCGGTTGGCTGGGTCGATCCGCGAGCGCTTGCCGTCCCAGATCACGTAGGCGCTGTGCTGGAAGGTGACCAGCAGGCCCGCGTCGCCGCGCAGCGGTGCCGCGCGGCCACCCCCGTTGAGCCGGCCCGCGATCGAGGTCACCACCGGCTTGTCTCCGCTACGCGGGCGGCCCGCGTTATCGCACACGGTCCACGCCGAGACCGTGCCCCGGTTCACCGGCATGGCCGCCGGCGCTCCCGGGATGCCGATCATCGGTCCCGCCGGATACTTTGCGATCTCGGCGGGCTTGACCCAGGTCGGCTGGGCCGCCGAGCCGGTCGCCAGCCGCGCCGAGGTCAGGTTCAGCGCCGGATACAGCCGACCGTCGATGCGGGCGTAGATCGCACCCGAATCGCGGTCGCCGATGATCGTCGAATCCCCCACCGCACCTGTCGGTTTGAGCACATTCAGCAGAACCATCCAGCCCCCCGCGATGGCCACCAGCACCATCGACAACGCCAGTGCGGCGGTCTGCTTGCGGTCGTCGTGCTTCATCCGCACCGAGAAGCGCGTCGTGGCGGCCCGCAACCGCCGGTTGTAGAAGAGGTGGCCGGAATTCTGGTCGCGATTGGACAAGCTCAGTGGCATCAGTACCCCCGGGGAGATCGGCGCGGATCGGCCTGCTGGATCCGATCGGCCAGATTTGACGCGTCGGCCGCCACCCCGTAGCGGGCCCGGGCATAGTTGATGAACGCGCACGCCTGCGCTACCAGATCGTGAATGTCGCCAGAGGTTCCGGGTTCGTGGTACGCGGCGAAGGTCGGCGCGACGAACTGCCAGGCTCCCCGGCTCGGAGTGACCCTCGCCGCGTTGGCATCCCAGTTGTTCACCGCGCCCGCGTTGTAGCCGGACTCGCGCCGGGCGGCCAAATCCATGCCGCGCCGCCAGCGGGCACGGGCCGCGGGATCGTGAATGCCCTTGATATCCAGCGCTTTACCGATGGCGGTCTGCACGTAGGCGCGACCGCTGGCGTGGTGGCTTCTCTGCTGTAGCCGGTAGCCCAGGCGGCGCAGCCGATGCGCGAACAGCCGTGATCGCTGACGTGATCGAGTGATGTGTCGGTGCTGCGCCCGAAGCCGCGCCGCCATTCGGGTAACCGCCTCTCGTCGGCCCAGCGGGGTGTCGGCGCCGAGCGCCGCGTCGGATCTGGCGGAGGAAAGGATTCGTCGTGTCGCCGCCCTGGTGTGGGCGTGTTCGGCCCGCGCCGCCCCCATGATCCGTGTCAGTGCCTCGTCGGCTTCGGCCAGATCGTGCAACCTGCCCGTGGACCTGGTCGACCGGCCTGCGGCCGCCGGGATCTCGTGCGCCGCTGACATCGCGTCGGTACGGGAACGGATTTGCGCGGGAACGTCACCGACGTCGCCTCCGGTGGCGTCGCCGGCGAACAAGGAATGGCCGCGGCTCAACGCCGCGACGGCCTCGGTGACACCAGGATCGGTCAACGCCTTTCCCGTTCACACCGTGCTGTCGCCGCGTCAGCACGCACCGTATCCATACCGGACAACTCCCACATTTTCCCGTCGGCGCCGTCGCCGCCTGCTCACTCCTTCGCCGCGTCCTCACTCGGCATGATCACGATGCGCCGATTCGGCCTATTGGTCACCACGGTCGGTTTATCCTCACCGGGCTTGGCGACGGGCGCGCTCGGCGGCGGTACCGTGAGGCGGCCCTTGACCGGCTGGCCGTTGGGCACCCCAGGTGCCGAAACCCGCTTTTCGCCGGGCTTGTCTTTTGCGTTCTCGCCGCTGGCGCCCACGGCACCCGGCATCATCGGCATACCGGTCATCCCCGCTGGCCCCCTGGCCGCGGTAGCGCCCTCGCTCGGTGGCGGCGCGACCGGTCTCGCCGGCGCCCCCGCGGGGGTTGTCGGCGGCGACGATCCCGGCACCGGCGGGGCACCCAGCGATGCGGCCGGTGTGGTTCCATCGCCGATTCCACCGCCGCCGGCGCCGGCCTCCGGGTCGACACCGAGGCCGTCGACCAGTTCCGCGGGGTCCCCGGCTTCCAGCGCCCCGACACCGTGGGACGCCTGCTGGACCGCGCTCATCAGTGGTTGCATCGCGCTTTGGCTGGCCTGCATGGCCTGTTGCGGGATCTGCGTCAACGCGCCCATGATGCCTCCGAGGGCACCGGTGAGCGCACCGGTCAGACTCGACGCCATCTGCTCAACCATTTGCATGCCCTGCTGGCCACCGGCCTGCGCGCCGACCGCTTGCATCTGCTGCGCCGAGTCAGCTTCGTTGGCCGGGAACTTGGCCAAAGCATCGGTCAGGTGCGCCCGGCGGTCCGCGTCCGCCTCGGCACTGGACGCGACGTCACCGGGCACCCCGACGTTGCTCGCGGCAACCAGAGCGCCGGATGCCGCATCGGCGGGTGATGTTCCGGGCGGGGGCGCCGGGGTCGGCGCGACCGGCGGCGGCAACGGTACTCCGTAGAGAGCCTGCGACAACGTATCCGGCGTCACCTTGATCGTGGTGCCGGGCGGCCCGAGGGCTCCGGGTGCGGGGACCGGTGCAGGATCGTCTCCGGTCACGTCGTCACCTCATTCCTCACGCTTGGAGCCGTCGGTCCGCCTCATGTGTAGTCGCACGTCTCGGCCATTTTGGCACAGCACGCGTCTGGCGGTATTCACGTTGACATTCACCTCGGCCGAAGCAGGTGGCGCTTGGGATCGCTGCGGCTAGTCAGCGCGTTGAACCAGGCCAGGTGGTAATTCGCCAAGTATTCATGATCGCCGATGAGGGCCTCGACTGCCGCGAGAAGCATCCAGTCCGCGACGGCGGCCGGATCGTGAGCGGGATAGGCGTTCAACACCGACCGTCGGACGTCGGCGAGACATGCGCGCAAGAGTGTGGCTTCGTTTTCGAGCACACCCGTCTTACGCACCGCCGGCGTCGCGACTGCCTGAGCTATCCGCGGCAGACCGTCGCGGCGCCGCACGGCATCCACCAGGGTGGGTCCGAGTTCGTCGACCGTGGGTGCCTGGCTGCGCGCGGGCCGGTCACCGCTCAGCGCCGGCGCGTCCGGGTCGGGTTCGCCGACGTAGGCGCCGGGCTGGTGGGCGGCCGCGGTCACCACGGCTCCCAACAGGTCGACGACGCTGGCATCCCGGCGGCGCGCTGCCGGTTCGAGCAGCGTCAGGTGGGCGGGCAGCCGGACGTGCGGCGGAATCCACCCGCAGGCCAGGTCCGTGACCAGCAGAGTCGTGGTGCCGTCATCGCGCAACGCGGCCGCCCACGACAAGTGCGGTTCCTGGCGCGCCACCGCGTCGACGATGCGCTGTAGACGTCGCTGTTCAGCGGCCCGGTTCGAGGCCGCGCCGGCAGTCGCCCCGGTCGCGGCCGACGCCGCCGATGCTCCGGCCCGGCTCGACGAACCTACGCCCGGCTGCCCCGCCGCGGTTGGGAAGGCGGCCCGTTCGGCGACAGAAACGATCGGTCCTCCCGCCGACGGGGACGACGGGGTTGTCGGCGCGACCGGCGACCCAGAAACCGGTGCCGTCGGCGTCGAGACCATGGCGGGGGGCACGACCACTGGTGGGCGCAGATCCGATCCGTATGCGGGCAGCGGCCCAGCGGGAGCGACGGTCCCGCCGGTCGCCGACGCCGGCCAGGAACCCCCTGCCATCACCGGTGGTGCCACCGGCACACCGCCGCCGGTCGTCGATGCCGGCGGTGCAGAAGTAGTCGGGGCATCTATGGGGCCACTTGCGGGAGTGAATGATTCACCGCCGGCCATCGGTATGGACGGTACGGCGGGGGGCGCCAGCGGGGGCAACGCCTGCGGCGCCGCACCCGACCCCGCTCCTATCGGTTGCATCGGTGGAACCGACCCCGTTCCCATCGCTTGCATCGCGCCCGAGGACAACGATTGCGCGCTGGCACCCGCTGGCTGACCGGTCGCCATCCCGGATATGAACGACTGGCCTAAAGAGTTGGGGGACAAGCCTTGACCCAGGGATGCTGGGGCTACGCCGCCGCTTGACATCATCGGTGTCCCGGGTGCGGGTACACCATGCAAGGACGCAACAGTTACTGGCGGCGTTGCTCCGAGTCCAGTCGACGAGGCCGCGGGCCCGCGCCCGGCCGCGTGAACAACGGCGGGTAGCGGCGCCGCCGCGTTGATGCCTCGGGTGCCTCCCGAAGAACCCGCGGTGGAACGCCCCGCGCCGTGTACGGCAGGCGGTGGCGCTGTGTGTTGGCCACGATCCGAGGCACTTACAGTTGCCCCTACACCACTTCCAGAATTACTACGCCCACCAGAGTGTGCGGACGCTGAATTCAAATCTGTTTGATCAATTAGCTGTGGGCGTCGAACCTCGTTAGTATCGCAACCGCGTTCACGCGCCCAGGCTTTGGCGTCACCGCACATGCCCTCAGACTCGAGAACCCTCTGCGTAGCCGACATGAGCTTATCGACGGCATTTCTAGATGCATTAGCTGCGTCAACGTTACAGCGTGCCTGAATTTCCTGTATTTCCATTAGTTGCTGTGTCGGTGGGATCTTTGAGGAAAGAATGTCTCTTATTTGCCGATTACCTACTTCGGCGATGCCTTCAAGGCGGTTACGTAGGTAGTCAATAGCGTCGGCGGCGGACTCAAACGCGACAGCTTTCTTCTGGTATTTCTCAGCAAAGTCTAAGTGCAGCTTCTCTCCCTGTTGGAATCGAGCTACGAGGTCCTCTGCGGTGTGGCCTTGACTTCGAGCCGCCAGGGCATTCCAATTATTGCGAAGCTCCTGCGCGTATAGCTGCTCATGCGTGCAAACCCCCTTCCAATACGCAGCGCTCTCGCGCAGCAATCTCGACGGTGCCGGCCACCATGCTCCGACCAGCCGCAAAGACCACCTGCCGGGCGGTAGGTCAGCCGCCACCATCAGCACACATGCTTTTCATTACTGCATTTTTCGCGGTGATGTCATCGAGCGCAACCTGGTACTGCGAATCAGTCGCGACTACGTTGTTACTCATCGCAGTCAGTGTCCCGTATGCAGCCGCGAGCGCAAGTGCAGCTTCACGATCTTTGAGGTTGAGCGCGGGATTCGCTGCCGCGTTGTCAAGCATGACAGCCCCGTTAGTTGTCGCGATGCGGGCCAATGCTCGATCATTCCCACCCGTGTCAACTTCAACTGCCCGCGCTGCGAGCTTGTAGCTGTCACACAATTGCCGCTGCGCGGTAGCAGTCTCTGCACCGCTGTAACGATGGGAAGTAGTCCTAGTTGCAGAAAAGGCTGGGCGTGTCAAACACACGACTAATGCAACAATAGCCAACACACTAGCAATCGCAGCTAGGGCGATCGCTGGCCACATAGTTGGGCTTGAGGTCGGCGCTGGCGCAGTTGAATATTTATCTGTCGATTGCCCTGAACGCGGCTGACGCGGGGTTGATCCATCACTAAGTTCTGAAGTCGGGTCGCTCGACATACGCACTCCTCACGTTAGCCGATCCCGTTCAAGACCATCTCCGGCGCCCCTTGGCCTTCTTTCAGGGCTACATACGCTTCCATAGTGGAATAGGTAACCCGCCGACGGCAACTCACGCAGCTCACTGGACACTGCACTTTGGCTTGTGTTGGCATCGTACCGCTCGGCGATCAGATAAATCGCAGGCTTCTACTATCGGTGACTGATTGCACCCATCGCGTCCACGGTCACGACCATTCCGTTGGGGTCGAAAAGCCCCAAAACTCCTCGTAACGCAGAGAGTTCGTGCTCTCGGCGTCGATGGTGACTTGACCGAGGACGACACCGGCGTTGTAGTTGGATACGGCAACTGGATCCGAGACCTTGCCGCCGCCGCGGTTGCGCACACCTCGGACTGTCTTACCATCGCAAGTGACTACCGGGTGGGTGCCAACGGTGAAGGTGCGTGTCGACTTCCGCTCATCCAACGCCCGTTCAGCGCTGCGGTATCGAGGTGGGCGAACAGTGGGGCAGTCTCGGTTCGTCGGGACACTGCTGCTGGTCAGCCTCGAACAAGGCCGTTTGATCATCGGTGACTTCGACCGCCCATCGCCCGATCGCGCAGAACGAACGGGCATCCGCCCAAGGCAGCTGTTAACGCCAGCGCGCGCATCGCAGCCAGCGGCTAGCGCACCTCGCACCGGGCACGAGGACCGGAAACCGCAGCGAGGATGTCAAGGAGTACTGCTGGCGCGTCGCACCCGCCGTATGAGGCGAAGGCAGCGAAGGGTTGCGCAGGGGTTTACCTCGGTTTTGGTTGGTTTGGATTCGTAACCTCCATCCAAACCCGTTGGTTACAAGCGCAACTCCCGCCACACCGGACGCACGACCGTGGCGGCGAAGGCCGCAGATTCACGCGCCAACCAGTCTGCGGCACTGGCACTGGCCTGGCCCAGAAGCTTCGCGGCCCCGCCGGCGTCGAAGTAGAGATTGATGCCGATGGCGGCCATCCTGTCGTCTTGATAGATCACCGTACCCATCGCATGCTGCCCACGCGGCGGGCCTGCAGGCCAGCCACTGGCCGTACGCGCTGGAATCAAAAGCCCGTGGCGCGACGACCGTCTCCCACGTCTCCCCTAGCATTCAACAGCTCCCCGCCGAAACTCCCCGCAACGTCCAGCGTCCCTCCCTCCGTTGGGCGTACCGACGTAAAAGGTGAATTGACGGCCGATTCTGCGGTAGTAGCCTCAGGCCGCAGATTGAAGGGGAGGCGATGATTGATGGCGCCAGACCACAGCACACGGAGCATACGGAGCATACGGCGCCCAAGCCCCCACACCGTGTGGGTGGACACGCGCCCGGGAAGGACGGGCGACTCGGCGAGACGCCCGCGTTGAGCGGGTTCGGTGCGTACGCCGCGGCGGTACTGCGCCGAAACCAGTTTCCCGCCGCACACGCTGAGCGGGGGGAATTGAGTGCAGCCGAATACCGGAGGATGCGGTGCAACTCCGCTATATAAGCGTTCCGGCGCTGATCGCCGAAGCCCACGGCGATCCGTGGTCGGCCAACCGCAGCATGCAGGCCGGCCGGCCGATACAGATCGCGGAGTTGGCGGAGGCGTTCCACGATGCGGGGCGCTGCACCACCGAGGCCAGCGCCGCGTTCGGCAACGCCCGTCGCCGGTTCGAGGCGTCCTGGAACCGCGGGCGCAGCGACCACCCGATCAACGACTCCGCCGAGGTGCAACGCGCCACCCAATCGCTGGGGGTGCCGGCTAACCAACTACCCATGATCGCAGTAGACCTGGAAAACATCGCGGCAGCGCTTGCCGAAGTACAAAAAACTGGTGCAGTGTCGATTTCGACATTGGAAGCCTGCCTGCAGCAAATCGATGGCGACGTTGGCGAAGCGTTGGAAGTGGAAAGGGTCGGCCATTTGACCGCGGCCGAACTAACGCTTGTCGACCAGCACATCCACGACCTGGAGACCGAAGCGATCATCGCCACGAAATCCACCCTGGGCAAGCTTCAAGCGCTGCTCAGCGACTATTCCGATTACTTGCAGGCATCGTTGACCACGTTGCGGGTCCAGGACGGCTACGACCCCGCGCCGATCCAGGGCCTTGACGCCGACGGCCAGCCGAGTAACGGCGACCAAGACCAAGACCAAGACCAAGACCAACAAGCTGTCGGGCAATACATCTCGACGCAACGTACTCCCGACGAAGCACTCGTCAACGACCCCGCAACCACCGCGGGCGACAAATCCGATGCCGCAGCACGTTTACGCGACTACGCCACGGCGACAAGTCCCACCGCCGACACCGAGGCCCGCCGGCTTGCCGGTGAACGCATCGGCGATTTCGCCATGGCACACTTCATCGGCCCCCTTCCGGTGAACCCGATCCTCGGCGGCGACGCCCGGGGTCGTGCACTGATGCGCTTGGGATGGCAGAAGAAGCTCGAACAAGGGTTTTCCGTCGCACCGCCGATGGCACCCGATCAGGCCACCCAGATGCTGGACAATGCAGAACAACAGGCTCGCGCTGTCGTGACCGGACTAGCCGTCAAAGGGCTGGAAGCACAAGGGATGTCGCATTCTGGCGCGATGACGGTCGTACGCAAGACCTCGCGCGGCATCCCGTGGGCCGACGTCGCCAAACAGCAGGGCCAGATAATGAGCCTCAGCAGCGCCGGCATCAATGGGATGCTCGCTGCCCGGGGCGGGCGGCACGCGGTCGACGCGTTCACTCCAGCTGACGTCGTGGCATTCGAGAAAGTTGCCAAAACCCTGAATCGGGGTGGGAACCTCACCGAACTTATTCTGGCGGGCAACGACTGGCGAAACGGCGCGAGTCTCACCACGACGGTTGCTAAAACGACCGGCAGTATCGCCGGTGGCTGGCTTGGCTCGGTGGCTGGTGGCGCCACACTCGGAACCGTCATCGGACCAGAAGGCGCTTTCGCCGGGGCCGTGATTGGAGCGGCCCTGTTTGGGTACGGCGGGGAAAGGGCAGGCGAGGTTATCGGTGGGCTATTGGATAAGTGACGCATCCCAGGCGAGTGCACAAGGCGGCGGCTCCCTATGGTCGGACGCACTGTTGATCGTCGGCGCCGGCGTCGCGTTTGTCACGGTGAGCCTCTCTGCCTTTGTCCGGGATCCCGCGGTTGAGCGCAGGCTGTATTGGTCGGGTTGGCTCATCGCGACGCTGAGCATCTGTTTGGGTATTCTGCCGCGCGGTTGGTCGACCAGCCTGGGCGCCGGCCTTCTGTTCATGTTCGTTGCGGTGCTCTCCGCCCACATGCAAGCGCCGTTGCTCAAGATTGGTGGCCGGATCTACGCAGTCACGACCAACTGGGAGGAATCGGATCCGTCGGCTAGCGATACCGCACGAGATCCGAGCGCGCCGTCACCGCGGCGCAGCGACCCGATGGCGATCGGACACGTGCCCGCGCGCAACCTGTGGTGGATCCTCGCGGCGTCGACGTGCATCGTGCCCGTGGGCGTCTACCTGGCGGGGTGGGCCTGGCAGATGACGCTCGCAACGGTGTTCCTCGCCGTCGTCGGCGCTTTAACCGGCATCGATGACGGGACCCGCAAGTTCCCGATCGCCCGAGGCCAAAACATTCAGGCCTTTGTGGTGGCAGTGGCGTCGATTCTGCTCTGGCTTGCACCGCCGGTTTGTTACTGCCTCGGTTATGTGATCGGACAGCACTACCCGATGGGACGCGGCAAACACACCGTTCCTCCACCTGTCGCGCGATGAGATGATGTCGCGGCAGGAACGGGCCGACATCGTCGTCGAAGCAGTACCAGTCGTCAGCGGCCCACCCCTGGCGGGCTTCCACGGGTTGGGGCCAAGCCTCGGTGGTGGTCCCGTTCGTCAGCTCGTCGTGCGCGTTCCCTGGGGCGTCGAGACTGCGGTGGCGGTGGCCCCAGGCGAAAAAGCCAGCGCTGAACGCAGCGCTCGGCGCCACCAGCGCGGACTCCGCACCAGCGGCCACTTAGGCGACCGGCTTGCCCCGCACCGCGCGCAACTGCCCGGCACCGCGTTCGTCCATTGCGGTGAATTCCGCAGCGGCGTAGTGCGCCTTGGCGCCCACGGCGGCAAGCGCCTCGTACTGAGCATGCAAGTTCTTCACATGCTCGGCGTGGGCCGCGCTCAGCGCCTCGTGAAAGGCATCGGCGGCGGCGAAGTCGCCGAACATGCCCGCCGCAAGCTGTTCCCGCGCAAGGCGATCGGCCCCATCCAGGGCATGTCCTCCGGCGCGGTGGGACTCTTTGGCCCCCAGCCGCAGCATTCCCGGGTCGACGAACATCGTGGGCTCCTTTCGGCGTTGTGCTGATCGCGGCGGCACGTCTGGCGACGAGGCTAACCACGCCGCCAGTGCCGATCAATTCACCGCGAGCGCCGCCTACAGCGGGCTGGCGCCGTTGGCCAAACCGTCACCGTCGCTGTCTGTCAACCGCACGTTCCAGTGGCCGTCGCCGTCGGTGTCGACGTAACCGGTCACCCCGTTCTCGCCTGGGCACAACACCCGGTCGGCCAGCCCGTCGCCATCGGTGTCGAACAACCGGTCATCGGCGCCGCCCCGGCCGTCGAAGTCCACCAGCGGCCCGCCGGTATGCTCCACGCCGTCGATCCCGTACCAGCGCAGTTGCCCCTCCCGCACCGCGGCAACCGACCACGTGCCCGTCCCGTCGTCGGCGAACGACGCCTCGGGCGTGCCGTCGTTGTCCACGTCGAACAGGGCGTGGTCGGCCATGCCGTCACCGTCGAGGTCAACCAGCGCGTCGTCGCGCAGCCCGTCGCCGTCGAGATCCACACCCACCGCATCGAAGTGCCCGTCGCCGTCCAGGTCCAGATCGGGTGCGCCGTGCAACATCGCCGCCGTGCCGTCATCTCCACCCATGCAGTAGTCCATGACCACTCCGACGCCGGGCCGGCGCTAGTGGTTCCCGCGCGATCCCCACCAGGACAGCAGCTCGGCGGTGGCCTCCTCGGTGCTCAGCGGTCCGCGCTCGAGTCGCAGCTCCTTGAGGAAGTGCCACGCCTCGCCCACCTGAGGGCCGGCCGGGATGCCGAGCAGCGCCATGATCTGGTTGCCGTCCAGGTCGGGACGCACCCGCGCCAGGTCCTCCTGCGCGGACAGTTCGGCGATCCGCGCCTCCAGCCGGTCATAGCTGGCCTGCAGGCGCGCAGCCCGGCGCTTGTTGCGGGTGGTGCAGTCCGCGCGCACCAGCTTGTGCAGCCGCGGCAGCAGCGGACCGGCGTCGGTGACGTACCGGCGCACCGCCGAGTCGGTCCACTTCCCGTCGCCGTATCCGTGGAACCGCAGATGCAAAAACACCAGCTGCGAGACGTCATCGACCATCTGCTTGGAAAACTTCAATGCCCGCAACCGCTTTCGCACCATCTTGGCGCCCACCACCTCGTGGTGGTGAAAGCTCACACCCCCGTTGGGCTCGTGGCGCCGCGTCGCCGGTTTGCCGATGTCGTGCAGCAGTGCCGCCCAGCGCAGCACCAGGTCCGGGCCGTCATCTTCCAGCGCGATCGCCTGCTGCAGCACGGTCAGGGAATGCTGGTAGACGTCCTTGTGCTGGTGATGCTCGTCGATGGCCATCTGCATGCCGCCGACCTCGGGTATCACCACCTGCCCCATCCCGGTGTGCACCAGCAGGTCGATTCCGGCGACCGGGTCCTGCCCGAGCAGCAGCTTGTCCAGCTCGGCGGCCACCCGCTCGGCGCTGACCCGGGCCAGTTGCGGGGCCATCTCCGCGATCGCCTCCCGCACCCGCGGGGCCACGGTGAAGCCCAGTTGCGACACGAATCGCGCGGCGCGCAGCATCCGCAGCGGGTCGTCGCCGAAGGACACCGACGGAGCCGCCGGGGTGTCGAGCGACTGCTCGCGCAGTGCCGCCAAACCGCCCAGCGGATCGAGGAATTCACCGGGGCCGTCGGGTGTGACGCGCACGGCCATCGCGTTGACGGTGAAGTCGCGGCGCACCAGATCATTCTCGAGGCGATCCCCGTAGCGCACCTCGGGGTGGCGCGACACCTGGTCGTAGCTGTCGGCGCGGAAAGTCGTGATCTCCAGGCGGTGCCCGCCCTTGCCGACGCCGACGGTGCCGAAGTCGATCCCGGTGTCCCACACCGCATCAGCCCACCCACGCACGATCTGCTGCACCTGCTCGGGGCGGGCATCGGTGGTGAAGTCCAAGTCGGGACTCAGCCTGCCCAGCAGTGCGTCGCGCACCGAACCTCCGACCAGATACAACTGGCGGCCCGCGGCATCGAACGTCGCGCCCAGCTCACGCAACATGGGGGCGTGCCGGTTGAGGGCCACCGCGGCGGCGGTCAGAAGGTCGGTATCGGCGTTCGGCACGTTCGGTCAGCCTAGTCGTAGGTCCCCGGCGGTGATGCGGCCCGGGATTGCTCAGCGTCGTGGCGTCGGATCGGAACGCTGCTGCCGTGAGCGGTTGCCGCGCTGGTCGCGACATGTTCGGGAAAAGTCGGTCAGGCCAGGCGCGGAATGCTTCCCGGAAGCCTTTCGGGACCTCTCTGGCCGCTCATTGTGATTTCGGCCCGGGCTGTCGCGAAGGCGATCGGCCCGATCTGATCAGACATCGGAGAGCCCGTGACGACAACCGGCGAGTATGTCAAGGACACCGGCCCTTGCCAGCTACTATCGCTTGGGTGTCGGAGGGCGAACAAGCCAAACCGCGTCGGCGCCGGGGTCGGCGCCATCGTCGTGGTGCCGCGGCATCGCCGGAGGACCAGACCGGCGGCCAGCCGGCCGGGGGCGCGGCCACGACCAAACCGCGCGCCCCCCGCGGTCCCGAACGCCTGCGCACGGTCCACGAGACATCGGCCGGGGGGCTGGTCGTCGACGGGCTCGACGGGCCTCGAGACTCTCAGGTGGCGGCGTTGATCGGTCGCTTCGACCGGCGCGGCCGGATGCTGTGGTCACTGCCCAAAGGGCACATCGAACTCGGCGAGACCGCGGAGCAGACGGCCATGCGCGAGGTCGCCGAGGAGACCGGGGTCCGGGGCAGCGTGCTGGCTGCCCTGGGACGAATCGACTACTGGTTCGTCACCGAAGACCGCCGGGTGCACAAGACGGTTCACCACTATCTGATGCGCTTTTCCGGCGGCGAGCTGTCCGACCACGACGTTGAAGTCGCCGAAGTGGCCTGGGTGCCGGTGCAGGAGTTGCCGTCGCGGCTCTCCTATGCCGACGAGCGGCGGCTGGCGCAGGTGGCCGGCGAGCTGATCGACAAGCTGCAAAGCGACGGGCCGTCCTCGCTGCCGCCGCTGCCGCCCAGCTCGCCGCGCCGACGCCCACAGACCCATTCGCGGACCCGCCATGTCGACAATCCCGCCGCGGGCCGCAAGAACGGCTGCGGGCCCGGCCCGTGATCGCGCCGCGATTCTGCTTGGCCGGCTGGATGCGACGTGCCGCGGTGGTCGCCATCGTCGCCGGATTCGCCCTGCTCACCGGTGGCACTCCACCCCGCGCGGCGGCCGGTGAGCCCGGTGCCACGCCATTCGTGCGTGTCCGCATCGACCAGGTCACCCCGGATGTGGTCACCACCACCAGCCCGCCCCTCGTCACCGTCAGGGGGGTGGTCACCAACGTCGGCGACCGCCCGGTCCGCGACGTGGTGGTCCGGCTCGAGCACGCCGCGGCGGTTACCGCCTCCGCGGGTCTGCGCACCTCGCTGGACGGCGGCACCGAGCAGTACCGGCCGGTGTCGGAGTTCCTGACCGTGGCCCCGGAGTTGCAGCGCGGGCAGGGGGCGGGCTTCACCCTCTCGGCTCCCCTGCGCTCGGTGACCAGGTCGTCATTCGGCATCGACGAACCGGGGATCTACCCGGTGCTGGTCAACGTCAACGGGACGCCCGACTACGGTGCACCCGCCCGTCTGGACAACGCGCGGTTCCTGCTGCCCGTGATCGGCGTCCCTCCCGACCGCGCCGACGACCTGGGCTCCACCGTCGCCCCCGACACGTCCAAACCCGTGTGGATCACCATGCTGTGGCCACTGGCCGACCGGCCCCGGCTGGCCCCCGGTTTCCCCGGCGGCAGCATCCCGGTCCGGCTGGTCGACGACGACCTGGCCACCTCTCTGGCCAGCGGCGGCCGGCTGGACATCCTGCTGTCCGCAGCCGAGATCGCCACCAGCCACGACGTCGACCCCGACGGCGCTGTCGGGCGGGCGCTGTGCCTGGCCGTCGACCCGGACCTGCTGGTCACCGTCAATGCGATGACCGGCGGCTACGTGGTATCCGACTCGCCCGACGGACCCGCCCAACGGCCGGGCACCCCGACGCATCCGGGAACCGGCCAGGCTGCGGCGATCACCTGGTTGGACCGGCTGCGTGCACTGGCCCATCGGCTCTGCGTGGCGCCACTGCCCTACGCCCAGGCCGATCTCGATGCGCTGCAACGCGTCAACGACCCCGGGCTGAGCGCGATCGCCACCGCGGGCGTGGACGGAATCGTCGACCGCATCCTCGACGTCAGCACCACCCGCGGTGCCACGTTGTTGCCAGACGGGCCGCTGACCGGCCGCACGGTCGACCTGCTCAGCGCCGTCGAGAACGCAGTCAACGGCGGCACCGTCGCCATCGCGGCCGCCGACCTGGCCGCCCACGACGGGCCGAACGGGCCGGGCCGTGACCTTCCCGACGCAGTCGACACGGCGCCTTGGCGGGTTTCCCCGCACGTGGTGGTCGCGCCGTTCGACCCGGCGGTCGGAGCTGCGCTGGCCGGCGCGGGAATCAACCCCGCAGTCCCGACCTACCTGGATTCGTCGCTGGCGGTGCGGCTCGCGCACGACTCGCAGACCGCGCGGCGTCAGGACGCCCTGGGCTCCATCTTCTGGCACGCCCTCCAGCGTGACGCCGCACCACGAACCCAGATCCTCGTCCCGCCGCCGTCGTGGAACCTGCAGGCCGACGACGCCCAGGTCATCATGACCGCCCTGGCCACCACCATCCGCTCGGGACTCGGGGTGCCGCGGCCACTGCCGGCGGTCATCGCCGACGCGGCGGCGCACACCGCCCCGCCGCAACCGATGGGCCACTACCCCGCGGTGCGTGGCCGGTTCGCCAAGAACGTCACCGCCGACATCGCCGGGCAGGTCAGCCGCCTGTGGGGTCTGACCGCCGCGCTGAGCACCGACGAGCGCACCGGGTTGACCGGCAGCGCGTACACCGCGCCGCTGCGGGAGGACATGCTGCGCGCGCTCAGTCAGTCCGAACCGCCCGACACCCGCAATGGGCTGGCCGAGCAGAGCCTCGGGATAGTCGGCTCCGCGATCAACGACCTCTTCGGCGCGGTCACGATCGTCAACCCCGGCGGGTCCTACACCCTGGCCACCGAGCACAGTCCGCTCCCGTTGGCTCTGCACAACGGCCTGGCAGTGCCGATCCGGGTGCGCCTGCAGGTCGACGCTCCCCCCGGGATGACCGTGACCGATGTCGGTCAGATCGAACTGCCGCCCGGATACCTGCCGCTGCATGTGCCGATCGAGGTGAACTTCACCAAGCGGGTCGCCGTCGACGTGACGCTGCGCACCCCGGCCGGGATGCGCCTGGGCGAACCGGTGCGGTTGTTGGTGCATTCCAACGCCTATGGCAAGTTGCTGTTCGCGATCACGCTGAGCGCCGCGGCGGTGCTGGTGCTGCTGGCCGGGCGCCGCCTGTGGCACCGGTTCCGCGGCCAGCCCGACCCCGCCGACCTGGACCGGCCGCGGCGTGGAACTCTGCCGCAGCCGAGGCCGGCCGCACTGCACGACGAGTCCGCCCCCGAGGTCGACGAGAAGCACCGGGTATGACACCAGCCTCGCGGCGGGCCTACCCCCAGCCGCAGCCGAACCGGCGGCACCAGGCCGCGCCTCCCGCCGCACCGGTTGCACCGGCGGTTCCCCGGCGCGTGGAGCTGTCGGACTCCGCGGTGGTGTCGCGGTCGTGGGCGATCGCCTTCGCCACCCTGGTCAGCCGATTGACCGGTTTCGCGCGGATCGTGTTACTGGCCGCCATGCTGGGCGCGGCGCTGTCGAGTGCATTCTCGGTAGCCAACCAGCTGCCGAATCTCGTTGCCGCCCTGGTGCTCGAGGCAACGTTCACCGCGATCTTCGTGCCGGTGCTCGCGCGCGCCGAGCAATCCGACCCCGACGGCGGGGCCACATTCGTACGGCGCCTGGTCACCGTGACGACCGCACTGCTGGTGGTGGCGACGGCGTTGTCGGTGCTGGCCGCGCCGCTGCTGGTGCGGCTGATGCTGGGCCGCGTCCCCCAGGTCAACGAGCAGTTGACCACCGCCTTCGCCTACCTGCTGCTGCCGCAGGTTCTCGCTTACGGTCTGACGTCGGTGTTCATGGCGATCCTGAATACGCGCAACGTGTTCGGGCCGACGGCCTGGGCGCCCGTCGTCAACAACGTCGTCGCGCTCGTGACCCTGGCGGTGTACGTCGCAGTCCCCGGCGCGCTTTCCGTCGATCCCGTTCGGATGGGCAATCCCAAGCTGCTGGTGCTCGGAATCGGCACCACCGCGGGCGTGTTCGCCCAGGTTGTGGTGCTGCTGGTCGCGCTGCGGCGCGAGCGCATCAGCCTGCGCCCGCTATGGGGAATCGACGAGCGGCTCAAGCGCTTCGGCGCGATGGCCGTCGCCATGGTGCTCTACGTGCTGATCAGCCAGCTCGGTCTGATCGTCGGCAACGAGATCGCCAGCACCGCAGCGGCTTCCGGGCCCGCGATCTACAACTACACGTGGCTGGTCCTGATGCTGCCCTACGGCATGATCGGGGTGACGGTGCTGACCGTCGTGATGCCGCGGTTGAGCCGCAACGCCGCCGCCGACGACATCAAGGGCGTGCTCGCAGACCTGTCCCTGGCCACCCGGCTGACCCTGGTCACGCTGATCCCGATCGTGGCGGTCATGACCGTAGCCGGCCCGGCCATCGGCAGCGCCCTGTTCGCCTACGGACACTTCGGGCAGGTCGACGCCGGGTATCTGGGCATCGCGATCACGCTGTCGGCCTTCACGCTGATCCCCTACGGCCTGGTGCTGCTGCAGCTGCGCGTGTTCTATGCGCGTGAGCAGCCATGGACCCCGATCGTCGTCGTCGTCGTCATCACGGCCGTCAAAATCGCCGCGTCGCTGCTGGCGCCGCACCTCACCGAAGACCCCAACCTGGTGGCCGGGCTGCTCGGCCTGGCCAACGGCGTCGGGTTCCTGGCGGGTGCGGTCGTGGGCTACCTGCTGTTGCGACTGGCACTGCTGCCCCGCGGCGGTCACCTGGTCGACGTGTCCACGGTGCGGACCATCTTGGTGACGACAGCCGCGGCACTGCTGGCCGGGTTGCTGGCCCACGTCACCGACCGCCTGCTGGGCCTGGGCCGGCTCACGGTGCACGGTGGTGGTGCCGGTTCGCTGCTGCGCCTCCTGGTCCTTGCGACGATCATGGTGCCGATCATGGCGACGGTCATGCTGCGCGCTCAAGTCCCCGAGGCACAGGCGGCACGGGAGGCGATCGGGCGCCGGATCGGGCGCCGCGACGCGCGCGCGGCGGGGACGGTGGCGGCCGGCAAAAAGAACGGACCGTACGGATCGTCCGGTGCGAGCCCCGTCACGTACCCTGAGCAGAGCCATTCGTCCCTGCCGAGAGTGAATACGGTCAACGCGTCTCGCAGGCCGCTGGAGCGGGCAGGCAAAGCCCGGATACCGAAAGGACCGGAGGTGACCGACCGCCCCACGGACAGCGCCGCACCGGGCGCCGTGTCAGGCGCCGAGCTTCCACGGCCCACGCCGGACGCCTTCCAGCCCGATGCGTCCCGCGAGCGTGGCGGGGAATCGCCGCCGTCCGAGGACACGCACCTGGTTCCCGGCGCGCGGATCGCCGGCGGCCGCTATCGACTATTGGTCTCCCACGGTGGTGCACCACCGCTGCAGTTCTGGCAGGCGCTCGACACCGCGCTGGACCGGCAGGTGGCGCTGACGTTCGTCGACCCGAATGGTTCTCTGCCCGACGACGTGGTGCAGGAGATCCTGTCCCGCACGTTGCGGCTGAGCCGGATCGACAAGCCCGGTGTCGCCCGCGTGCTCGATGTGGTGCACACCGGTTCAGGCGGCCTGGTGGTCTCGGAATGGATTCGCGGTGGCTCGCTACAGGAGGTGGCCGACACCGCGCCCTCGCCCGTCGGCGCCGTGCGGGCGATGCAGTCGCTGGCCGCCGCCGCCGAGGCGGCCCACCGCACCGGTGTGGCACTGTCCATCGACCACCCGAACCGGGTGCGCGTCAGCATCGACGGCGACGTCGTGCTGGCCTATCCCGCGACCCTGCCCGACGCCGATCCGCAGAGCGACATCCGCGGCATCGGCGCTGCGCTCTACGCCCTTCTGGTCAACCGGTGGCCACTGCCGGAGCCCGAGCCGCGAGGCGAGTTCGCCCCCGCCGATCGCGACGCCAACGGCGTCCTCGTCGAACCCACTGTCATCGACCGCACGATTCCCTTCCCGATATCGGCCGTCGCCGTGCGGGCGGCGCAAGAAGACGGCGGCATACGCAGCGCCTCGACGCTGCGGAACTTGCTGCAGCAGGCGACCGCAGTGGCCGACCGCACCGAGGTCCTCGGCCCGGCCGACGACACCCCGGCGTCGGTGCCGCGTCGCCCGGCCGCCGGCGACCCGGCCGTCTTCGCGCGCCGACGCCGCAACGTGTTGATCGGTGTCGGCGCGGGCCTGGCGGTCCTCGTGGCCGCACTCCTGGTGCTCGCCTCGGTGGTCAGCAAGATTTTCGGCAATGTCGGCGGCGGCCTGAACAAGGACGGGCTCGGGCTCAACGGGCCCACGTCGTCGTCGGTGGGGTCGGCTGTCAGCACCGCCCCCGCCGGCAGCGTCGTCAAGCCCACGAACGCCACCGTCTTCTCCCCCGACGGCGACGCCGACAATCCGGGCCAGGCCGGGCTGGCGATCGACGGCGACCCCTCCACCTCGTGGGAAACCGAAACCTACACCGATGCCGCTCCGTTCCCCTCCTTCAAGAACGGGGTCGGGCTGATGCTGCAGCTGCCGAGCCCGACGGTGGTCGGCGCGGTCTCCATCGACAGCTCCAGCAGCGGCACCGCGGTCGAGCTTCGATCGTCGCCCACACCGAACCCGGCGAAACTGGACGACACCACACTGCTGATGCCGGCCGCGACGCTGCATCCCGGTCACAACGTCATCGCGGTCACGTCTACTGCACCGACAACGAATCTGCTGGTGTGGATCTCGACGTTGGGCAGCACCGACGGCAAAAGCCGCGCGGCAATCTCGGAAATCACGGTTGCGGCCGCGTCCTGAACCTGCCTTGCACAGCCTGCAGCTCGAGGTGAAGTGCCCCCCGGTAGGCGATTGGCTACGGTCCGGGCGTGGGGTGCAGGGGTCAAGGCCAGCGGGAACGTACCGATGCCGAGCTGCTGGCGGCACACGTCGCCGGCGACCGCCACGCCTTCAGTGAGCTGTTCCTCCGTCATCGACGCCAGTTGCATCGGCTGGCCCGTCTGACGACCCGCAGCGCCGAGGACGCCGAGGACGCCCTGCAGGACGCGATGCTCTCGGCGCACCGCGGGGCCGGCGCTTTCCGTCACGATGCCGCGGTGGGCAGCTGGCTGCACCGCATCGTCGTCAACGCCTGCCTGGACCGGCTGCGGCGCGCCAAGTCGCGTCCGACCGCCCCGCTGGAGGACGTGCACCCGGTGCCCGATCGCACCGCCCAGGTGGATACGGCGATCGTGGTGCACAAGGCCTTGATGCGGTTACCGGTCGAGCAGCGGGCCGCGGTCGTGGCGGTCGACATGCAGGGCTACTCGATCGCCGACACGGCCCGGCTACTCGGCATCGCGGAGGGCACGGTGAAGAGCCGATGTGCCCGGGCGCGGGTCCGGCTCGCCGAGCTGCTCGGATACCTCGAGGCGGGCGCGAATGCGATTCCCGACCAGTCGTGAAACGTGGCCATCGGGCCGCCTATGACGGAGACTGGGGCAGATGGAGGAAGCGGAGAGCGATCCGGCGCGCCGCCGCGATGCGGAAGGCGGCCCGCCGCTGACGGTCGATGCCCTCGCCGACATGCAGGCCGGCCTGCTCGGCAGCGAGGATGCGGCGCGACTGCGCCGACGGGTTCGCGCCGATCAACGGGCCCAAGGGGTGCTTCGGGCCCTCAACCGGGTGCGCCGCGACGTCGCCGCTGTGGCCTCAGATCCGGTGTCGGCACCCGAGCCGCCACCCGGCGTCACCGCCAGGGTCTCCGCCGCGCTGCGCTCGGCCGGACCGCCGTCGGGCTGCTCACCCGGGCCTGCCCACTTCGCGCGGCCCCGCATCCGTCCGGCACGCGTCATCGCGGTGTCGGCGGGATTCGCCGCAACGCTTGCCGGGATCGGGCTGGGTACGGCCGCGCTGATTCACGCGCCCGCTTCCACGCCGAGCACGGAGGTCACCGCCGAGCACATCACGGTGTCGGCGCTGCCCATGGCGATCCCGCTGTCGCGGTCGGAGATTCTCGACCTACTCGACCGCGGCCCCGACTACGGCCCGCTCCGAGACCCGCAACGGCGCGCCTCCTGCCTCACCGGCCTCGGATATCAGGCCTCCGCCCAGGTGCTCGGCGCGCGTCCGGTTCAGATCAACGCCCGTGCCGGCGTCCTGCTGGTGCTGGCCGGGGACACACCCGGCAGCCTGGCGGTCTTCGCCGTGGCGCCGAGCTGCAGCGCCGCCGACACCGGACTGCTGGCCGACACCCAGGTCCCGCGCGCTTAGTGTGGTGCGATGTGCCGTGGGACACGCTCGGGAACAGCGCTGCCCGCCCTGGTGTTGAGACGATTCCATGCAGCGTCATTTGTGAGGAGGTTCGTATGAGCGCCGACACTGTTCATGAGGTGATTGTCATCGGTTCGGGTCCTGCGGGTTATACCGCGGCGTTGTATTCCGCGCGGGCGGAGTTGGCGCC
>NZ_JBMIOP010000264.1:0-1869 GCF_049197365.1 Mycobacterium sp. THU-M104 | reverse complement strand
GCAGGCGAGCGCGTTCCACGAGCAGTTCGTGGCGGCTTTGAGCGGCGCCGGGAACGCCTACGTGCAGGCCGAGGCGGGTGTCGCCGGCACCCTGGGCGCCGGCGCCGTGGTCGCGGCCGCGGCAACTCCCACGTCGATATCGCCGCCGACGACTCCCATCACAGTCCTCACCAATCTGATCATGACCGGCAGCGGTACCGCGACGCCGTCGACGACGTACATGGCGAACGTCTTCGACCGCTACCTCGACAACTTTTATGCCGGGACACAGACAGCAGTGTCCACGGCTGAGGGGTTGTATCCGTTCACCGGCGTCAAGGACCTGACGCTGAACATCTCACTGGCCCGTGGGGTCACCGAGTTGGACAACGCCATCAAGGCGCAGATCCCAGACCCCAGCACCTACACCGGGAGTCCCTTGTCGATTCTGGGGTACTCGCAGAGTTCGACCCTGGCGTCGATGTCGATGCCGATCCTGAAAGCCGATGGCTACTTACCTAACCAGCTCAACTTCACCCTGCTCGGCGACCCGAGCAACCCCAACGGCGGACTGCTGTCCCGCTTCCCGGACCTGAGCCTGCCCAGCCTGGGCGTCACCTTCGGCAACTCCACACCCAGCAACGACTTCGACACCACCATCTACTCGCTGGAATACGACGGGTTCGCCGACTTCCCGCAGTACCCCATCGACATCTTCTCCGACCTCAACGCGCTGGCGGGCATCGTCTTCGTCCACGGCACCTACCCGACACTGTCGCAGTCAGTGATCAACTCGGGCTTCCTGCTGCCCGGTTCCGCGCAGCTCGGCGACCACGGCGGCAGCCTCGACACCAACTACGTCATGATCCCCACCCACAATCTGCCGCTGCTGGACCCGCTGCGCGCGATCCCGGTGATCGGCAACCCGCTGGCCGACCTGGTCCAGCCGGACCTGACCTACCTGGTCAACTGGGGCTACGGCAACCCCGATTACGGCTACTCCACCGGGTTGGCCAATGTGCAGACCCCGTTCGGGTTCCTGCCGCCGCTGAGCGCGACCACCGCCCTGGGTCCGCTGCTGGTCAGCGGCGCCCAGCAGGGCATGAACGCGTTCGGGGCCGACATCTCCGCCATGCTCCCCACCTCGCTGCCCGCCATGTCGCTGCCCGCCCTGTCACTGCCGACCCTCGCGGCCGCGCTCACCGGGGGGGCGTCGGGGGGGACGACCGCACTGGCGTCGCTGCCGACCGTGGCGTCCATCCCCGCCACACTCACCAACGTCATCGGCGGCATCGAGAACGCCAACAACACCCTCGTCGGCGGCTTCACCACCGACTTCTCCACCGCCTACGCGACGCTGCTCCCGACGGCGGACCTCGCGACCGCCGTGGTGGTGTCCCTGCCGTCCTATGACCTCAACCTGTTCCTCAACGGGATCTCGCAGGCCATCAACGGCAACCCGGTCGGCCTGCTCAACGCGATCGGCGACCCGATCGCCGCCGACACAGGACTGGTCACCCTGGCCGGCGGCTTCGAGCTCATCAACTTCGAGAATGCCCTGCAGACGATCCTGCTCGGTGTACCGAACCCGGGTCCGTACTGACCGGTCGGCGCCGAAAACGCTTAAACGCCAGACACAACGGCGCATTCGCCGTACGGTGGCCCAGTGCCGCCTCGATGCTGTCTGGCCATAGAAGGGTGATCCGATGACGTTTGTCTTCGCGCAGCCACCGATGCTCGCGACGGCCGTCGCCGACGTTTCCGGGATCGGGTCGGCGATCGGCACGGCCAACGCCGACGCGGCGGGCTGGACCACCGGCCTGCAGGCCGCCGCCGGCGACGAGGTGTCGGCGGCCACCGCGACCCTGTTCAGCGCCTACGCCCACGAAT
>NZ_JBMIOP010000261.1:0-2744 GCF_049197365.1 Mycobacterium sp. THU-M104 | reverse complement strand
GGTCGTTTCTGCCGCGCGAACCGCGGGCTACGGTCGGGTGATGGCCCCGGGAGCGACGAGCACTGCCGAGCATCTGCGCAACGCGCTGGACGGGCGTTGGCGCGACGTGAAAAACCGGATGCGGGCCACCATGACCGAAGACATGTTCCGCCCGCATTACACGCCAAACACTGTGATCGCGCGCACCAAAGTGGGCGAGCAGATGAGGATCATGGCCGCGTTCGGCGCCGCCGGCGACACCTTCCGCAAGGAACACGGCGGCACCGGCGACGTCGGGGCTGCGATCACCATGATCGAGATGCTCGCGATGTCGGACCTGTCGCTGATGGTCAAGGCCGGCGTGCAGTGGGGCCTGTTCGGCGGCGCCGTCGAGAACCTCGGCACCGGCCGGCACCACGAAGCCCACGTGAGAAGGATCATCAGCCTCGAGTTGTGCGGCTGTTTTGCGATGACCGAGACGGGCCACGGCAGCGACGTGCAGTCGCTGGAGACCACCGCGACCTACGACGCCGCGACCCAGGAGTTCGTCATCGACTCCCCCACACCGTCGGCACGCAAGGACTACATCGGCGGTGCCGCCGAAACAGCTACCATCGCAGCGGTTTTCGCGCAGTTGATCACCACCGCGGAAGGCATGCCGGTGAACCACGGCGTGCACTGCCTGCTGGTCCCGATCCGCGACGGCGACGGCAACGACCTGCCCGGTGTGACGACCTCGGACTGCGAGTACAAGGGTGGCCTGCCCGGTGTCGACAACGGCCGCATCATGTTCGACCAGGTGCGGGTCCCGCGGGTCAACCTGCTGAACAAGTACGGCGACGTCGCGCCGGACGGTACGTACACCTCGCCGATCGACAACCCCAACCGACGGTTCTTCACGATGCTGGGCACCCTGGTGCGCGGCCGGATCACCGTGGGCGGCAGCGCCGCCGCCGCGGCGCGCGTCTCACTGGACATCGCGACACGTTATGCGTTGCAGCGCAAGCAGTTCAGCGCACCCGACGATGGCACCGAGCTGCTGATCATGGACTACCTGGCGCACCAGCGCCGACTGTTCCCGTTGATCGCGAAATCCTATGCGCTGCAGTTCGCCCAGAACGAGCTCGTCGCCAAATGCCACGACGTCCAGACCGCCGACGCACCCGACGCCGAGGAGCAACGAGAGCTGGAATCGCGCGCCGCCGGGCTGAAGGCGGCCAACACCTGGCACGCCAGCCGCTCCATCCAGGAAGCGCGGGAGGCCTGCGGCGGCGCGGGATACATGGCCGAGAACCGGCTGATCGGCCTGCGCGGTGACACCGACGTGTTCACCACGTTCGAGGGCGACAATCACGTGCTGACCCAGTTGGTCGCCAAGGAACTGCTCACGGCCTACGCCGACGACATCCGCAGCATGAGCCCGGTCGAATGGGTGCGCTTCGCCGCCGTCACGGTCAGCGACCGCGTCGTCAAACGCACTGCGGCCGAGACCATCATCCAGACGATCGTGGATGCCCGGCAGGACAACGAGGTGGAGGGCAGCCTGTTCAACCGCGGGACGCAGATCAAGATGTTCGAGGACCGCGAAGAGTATCTGCTGTCATCCGTCGCGCGCCGGCTGCAGGCCAAGTCCAAGGAGATGTCGGCTTTCGACGCGTTCAACGCCGTGCAGGACCACGTGCTGCACGCGGCGACCGCGCACATCGACCGGGTGATCCTGGAGGCCTTTGTGGCCGGCATCGACTCGTGCGAGGATCAGCCGGCGCGCGACGTGCTGGAGCTGGTCTGCGACCTCTATGCGCTGTCGGTGATCGAGGAGGACAAAGCCTGGTATGTCGAGCATCGCTACCTGTCCACCGATCGGGCCAAGGCGGTCACCCGCGGGATCAACGACCGGTGCCGAGCGCTGCGCCCGCACGCGCGAACGCTGGTCGACGGCTTCGGCATCCCTGACGAGCTGCGTTACGCCGAGATGCTGCACCCCGAGAACCTGCCGGGTGCCGTCACGCCCTGAATCCGGTTCTGGCCACCTTCGCAGGCAGCAGGCCAGGAAGCGATCCGCGTGAACACCGCCCGCTGAGCTCGATGACGTGCCCGAACGCGTGGCCGACGAACGAGGCGCGGGCCCGGATATCGCGCCTGCGGGGGCAGGCACTGCCCCAGGCGTCGTAAGCCCTACTGATTCGGGACCTTGCCGAGAGTGTTCAGCTTGCCGTTCGGGCCGATCTGGAATTTCACGACGCCGTGGCCGGAGGGACAGCAGGGCTCGTCGTTGCCGACGCGCCACTGATACTGAACCGTGACTGTGTCATCGGACGGCTTCAGCACAGTGATGTACGGTTTCGGGTTCGGGGTCGGTTCGCCCAGCGGGATGTTGTGGTCGAAGAAGATCAGCTGCTGGGGGGTCGACTCGCTGGCGATGGTCGGGATGAGCTGCACCCAGTGCAGCCGGCAGTTGCCGGTGTGTCCCCGCGCGATTTCGACCCAGGTGGTGCCCGGGATCGCGATCGGGACCGAAGCCACTGCCCGGCGCACCGTGTCGTCGCTGGGCCCCGCGGAATCTTTGCACGCCGCAGGTGGTCTCGACGGCGCGCTCACCTGGTTCGACCCGCACGCCGCAGCAGCCAGGATCAGCAGGATCGCCGCGAGCCGACGCATCCGGCCAGCTTAGCGGTCTTGCCCGTTAATCCGTCGGGCCCGTTCGCTGGGGTGTCGAGACTGCGGTGGCAGCGCCGAAACGCGAAAAAAGTAGCGCTGAGCACAGT
>NZ_JBMIOP010000251.1:0-24131 GCF_049197365.1 Mycobacterium sp. THU-M104 | reverse complement strand
CGGCTCACGGGTCCAAGGGCGATCGGGCCGTGATCCTGGCCCCGCAGAGCCCCGACTACATCATCAGCTTTCTCGGCGCGCTGCAGGCCGGGCTCATCGCGGTTCCCCTGTCGGTGCCCTACGGCGGCCCCCACGACGAACGCACCACGTCGGTGCTGGCCGACACCACCCCCACCGTCCTTGTGACCACCTCGGGCGTCGTCGACCATGTCAGCCCGTATGCCCGGGCGCAGGAGGGCGGATCGGCGCCCTCGATCGTGGAAGTCGATCGGCTGGATCTGGATTCGCGGCCGAGCGGTTCGCGGCCCGGATCGCGCCGTGCCCCCGCCGAGCACTCCGACACCGCCTACCTGCAGTACACGTCGGGTTCCACCCGCATACCGGCCGGGGTGACGGTCTCCAACAAGAACGTCTTCACCAACTTCGAACAGATCATGGCCGACTATTTCGCTCTCGACGGGGGAGTGGCCCCACCGGGTCTCACCGCGGTGTCGTGGCTGCCGTTCTACCACGACCTGGGGCTGCTGCTGGGAATAGTCATGCCGATTCTGGTGGGTGTGTCCAGCGTGATCACCAGCCCGGTGGCATTCCTGCAGCGACCGGCCCGGTGGTTGCACATGATGGCCGGCGACGGCCCCACATTTTCGGGAGGGCCCAACTTCGCGTTCGAGGTGGCCGCGCGCAAGACATCTGACGCGGACATGGCCGGGGTTGACCTTGGCAGGGTCCACACCATCCAAAACGGCAGCGAACGCGTGCAGCCGAAAACTCTCAAGCAATTCGCTGACCGCTTCGCCCCGTTCAATCTGAATCCCGCGGCGCTGCGCCCGTCCTACGGCATGGCCGAGGCCACCGTGTACATCGCGACCCGAAATGTGGGCGAGCCCCCCGAAACCGTGCACTTCGATTCCGAGAAGCTGCCCGCCGGCCAGGCGCAGCGCTGCGCAACCGGAAGCGGCACACCGCTGGTCAGCTACGGCGTCCCGAAATCGATGCTGGTGCGCGCCGTCGATCCCGAGACCTGCAACGAGTGTCCCGACGGAACGGTCGGCGAGATCTGGGTGCACGGCGACAACGTGGCTTCCGGCTACTGGCGCAAACCCGAAGAGACGGCCGCCACGTTCGGGGCCCGTATCAAGAACCCCTCCGAGGGCACCCCCGAGGGCCCATGGCTGCGTACCGGCGACTCGGGCTTCTTCTCCGAAGGAGAGGTGTTCATCGTCGGCCGCCTCAAGGACCTGTTGATCGTCTACGGGCGCAACCATTCTCCCGACGACATAGAAGCGACCATCCAGGAAGTCACGCCCGGGCGCTGCGCGGCGATCGCCGTCCCGGACAAGGGCGTCGAAAAACTGGTCGCCATCATCGAACTCAAGAAGAAGGGTGAGTCCGACGAAGACGCGGCGGACAGGCTGCGCCTCGTCAAACGTGAAGTCACCTCGGCGATTTCGAAAGCCCACGGGCTACGTGTCGCGGACCTCGTCCTCGTGTCGCCCGGCTCGATCCCCATCACCACGAGCGGAAAGATCCGACGCTCGCAGTGTGTGGAACTCTACCGGCAGGACGAATTCAGCAGGCTGGACGCCTGAATTTCCACCTCGCCGGGCATTCTCACCGGGCATTCGGCTCGAACAGCGGAAGCGACTCGTCCTGGACTCTCGGCTGTTCGTCGCTGCCGTTCGAGTGACCCGCGCCGTTCGCCCTACCGTTGCTGTGGCCGTTGCGGGGGCCGTTCGTTCCCGCGCTGACGAGTGCGTGTGACAGCACACCGGGGCCGAACAACGGCAGCGAGTGACCCAGATAGCGGTTCCTCTTGTAGCTGCCGTTGCCATTTCTGTTGGCGGACAACGGATGCCGGGCGGGTTCGGTCAGGTCGTCGGTGAGATGGGAAGACGCGCCGCCCAGATCGAACAAGGGGAGTGCGTGGCTGGGAACGCGGGCGGCGGGCCGCTGGTCGCCGGCCTCTTTCGGCGTCCCGCGCGCACGACCATGTTGCTGTGGTTCGGGCTGCCGGACATGAGTTTTGAGGTTGGGAATGACTTTCATCCGCACGAGCTGTTCGGTGATCTGCTCCAGCTGGCGCCGCTTCGCCTCGTAAGAAGCGACCACCTGATCGGGGCTTTTGCCCAGATCTGACGGCCACCAGTTCTTCTGGCCGATCATCGCGGCCAGCGCCGGCACCGTGATGGTGCGCACCACGAACGTGTCGATCAGAATCCCCATACCGAGGATGAAGCCGGCCTCGAGCATCGTGTAGATGCTGGCGCTCATCAAACCGAACATGGACACGGCGAAAATCAGGCCCGCCGACGTGATCACGCCGCCGGTCGAGCCCACGGTGCGGATGACCCCGACGCGCACCCCGTGCGGGGACTCGTCGCGAATCCGTGAGATCAGCAGCATGTTGTAGTCGGCGCCGATGGCGACCAGCAGGATGAAGGACAGGCCCGGAAGGCTCCAGTGCAGGTTCTGGCCCATGAATATCTGGAACACCAGGACCCCGAAACCCATCGCCGACATGTAGGACAGCAGCACCGAACCGATGAGGTACAGCGGCGCGACGACGGCCCGCAGCAGACCGACCAGAATCAGGAACACGATGAGGATGGTCGCGATCACGATGAACTTGATGTCGCCGTTGTAGTAGTCACGGGTGTCCCTGAGACCCGTGGGAACTCCGACCACCGACACTTTGGCATCGGCCAGTTCGGTGTTCGGCAGCGCCGAACGCGCCGTCCTCTCGATCGCGTTGACCTGATCCATCGCTTCGGTGGTGAACGGATTCAGCGAGCTCTGGATGAAGTAGCGGGCTGCGTGCCCGTCTGGAGACAGGAAAAGCTGGGCGCCCTTCTTGAACTCGTCCCTGGTCGTGATCTGCGGCGGCAGGTTGAAGCCGGCCATGGACGGCTTGTCGGCGTCCAGCTTCATGTTCAGCAGGAACTGTGACGCCTCGTCGAGCCCGCTGCCCAGCTTCCTGGTCTGCTCGACCAACGCCTTCACACCTCCGGCGATCGCCCGGCTGCCGTCGGCCAGGGCGTTGGACCCCTGTTTGGCCTGCGCCATGGTGGACTGCAGGTTTCGGATCGTCCTCAATGCGCTGGCCGCTTGCCCCAGCGTCTGCTGGACGCTGCCCAGCGCCTGGCCCACCGTCGAGGCCCGCTGGGCCGATTGCAGATTGCGGGACATGATCTTGAGCGAGTTGAGGGTTCCGTCGTCATCGGCTGCGACCAGGGCCGCCAACCCGGCACGCGATTGCATACAGCCAGGATCGGCGTTGCACTCCGGACTGTCATTGAGTGCCTGCAGCATGGGGCCGGCCCACTGAGCGGTGTTTTCGGCATGGGCGGTGGATGCGCCGAGATTGTCGCCGAGGGACTTCATCTGCCCCGTGTAGGACCCGCCCTGGTCGAGCGCGGCGATCGCCTTGTCGCCGCCCACCAATTGCTCCATGGCGGTCAGTGGTCCCACCACTCCGCTGAGGCTCGCCACGGCGCTGGAGACCTGGTCCCGAAGCTGGGCCAGGGCGTCGGCCAGCTGATTGGAGCCGTTGACCAGCTTGTCCAGGTCGTCGCCGTGGTTGGTGATCTGACCGGAAACCTCGTCGAGTTTGCCGCCGACTTCGCCGGCCTGCCAGGACAGCTTCATCTGTTCGAGCCGTTCACCGTTGGGGCGTGTCAGGCCCCGCACCATGATGACGTTCGGCAGCTGGCTCACCCGGTCGGCGACCTGCTCGATGTCGGCCAGGGCGGTCGGCGTCCGCAAGTCGTGGGAGGACTGGATGAACAACATCATCGGGGTCATCGAGTTCATCGGGAAATGGCGATTCATCGCTTCATAGCCTTTGGAGCTGTCGACGGACGCCGGCATGGTTCTGAGGTCGTCGTAGTTGAACCTCATCACGCTGGTGCAGCTGGCCAGGGCGATCAGCACGACCAGACTGCCCACCAGGTGGATTCGCGGCCGGCGCACGACCCGCGTTCCGGTGACCCGCCACATGCGCGTGGTCAGCTCCCGGCGGGGTTTGATCCAGCCGCGGCGTCCCGCCAGGACGAGCAGGGCGGGCATCAGCGTCACCGCCGAGCACAACGCCACGGCGATCGAGATGGAGATCGCCGGGCCGACAGCCGAGAACACCTGCAGCTTGGTGAAGACCATGGCGAGGAAGGTGACCGCGACCGTGGCGGCCGACGCGGTGATCACCTTGCCGATCGACATCAATGCGTTTTTGACCGCGGTGTCCGAATCCTGGCCGTGCCGCACGTAGTCGTGGTAGCGGCTGATCAGAAAGACCGCGTAATCCGTTCCCGCGCCGAGCATGACGGCGCTCATCAGGATCATGCTTTCCATGTTGAACGGCAGGCCCGCGCCGACGAGCCCGGACAGCACGCCCTGCGTGGTGCCGATCGACGCACCGATGTTGGCCAACGGCACCACCATGGTGACCACGTTGCGGTAGATGATGAACAAGATGACCAGCACGCAGATCACGGTGGTGACCTCGATGAAGTGCGCGTCTTCCTCCGTCATCGCCGTCATGTCGGCGATCGTGGCTTCCGGTCCGCTCAGATAGGCATTGAGCGTGGTCCCCTTGGTGACCTGCTTGGCGATCTCCTTGACATGGCTGAATTCGGCAAGAGTCGCGGGCGCCATGCCGTCACCGGGGAAGCTGACCGGCAGGTTGATCGCCTTGCCGTCCTTGCTGACCAGGAGCTCCCGCATCTCCGGAATTTTCAGGACGTCCTGGATGGCTACTTTGTCCTGCTTGATCTGCTTGTCCTGCTGCAGCTTCTCGACCAGTTTTCGGTAGACGCCCTCGTCGGCGGGGGTCAGCCCCTTCTCGTCGGTCAAGATGATCAGTGCTTGGGAGCCGCCGCCGGCTTCGTGGAAGGCCTTTTGCATCTCCCTGCCGACGACCATCGTCGGGGCGTCATCCGGTAGCGGCTTTTGCTCCTGCTTGGCGGCCTGCACCGGAAGCGGGGGAAAGATCAGTGCCAGGGCGCCGGCGAAGATGATCCAGCTGGCGATGACCACCAGAGGCCGCCGGATGACGAAATCCCCGAGGCGGTCGAACAGTCCCCCGGGTTTGGCCGCCTCATGAGAACCAGTGGGGCGTGACACCCAGACAACACTACAATTCGCTATCGATTCACGTCAGGCGATCGCGATTCGCCGCGGTGATCGTGATCATGGCGTGACATTTGCTGATCCCCGGTCGTTCGTCCACCGATTCGCCGGTAGCGCAGTGCCGCGGTCGATCACCACGTAAAATTTCCGCACGTGTGGGGCATAGTGCTGTGGATGGCGCTGGTCACAGCGCCCGACCCGGTGCGCATGGGTATCGCCATCCTGTTGATCTCGCGGCCGCGGCCGTTAGTCAATCTGTTCGCGTTCTGGCTCGGTGGCATGACGACGGGCGTCGTGGCGGGCCTGACGGCATTGCTGTTGCTGCGCGACAGTTTGCCGGGCTTCGTTCACCACATGAGGTCGGCAACGGCCGCATTCACCGGCGGGCACAGCCAGGCCGTCATCGGCGTGCTCGTGTTGGCGGTTGCGGCCATTGCGGCAATCGGGGTCGTCCGCAAGCCGGTCCGGGTACCCGTGTCGGCGGGACATCCGCCCGCTCCGACGCCGCCCCCGAGCACACCGACGGCGCTCTCCCGGCTTGCGGTGCGCGCCCGAAACGCCCTGGGAAGTGGAAATCCCTGGCTGGCATTCGCGATCGGCCTCGGTCAGGCGACACCCCCGGTCCAATATCTGGCGGCGCTGACGGCCATCCTGGCTTCCGGGGCCGCGTTCGGCACGCAACTGGGCGCGGCCGTCACGTTCACCGCCGTGACGCTGGTGCTGGTCGAGATCCCGCTCGTGAGCTACCTGGTGGCCCCGGCGCGCACCGAGGCGATCACGCTGCGGGCCCACCGGTGGATGCGCACCCACAGTCGCCCGATCCTGATCGTCAGCGCCGCAGTGCTGGGTTCGGTCATGGTGGCCGGGGGCATCGGCCGCCACTGACAGTGCCGCCCGCTATCGCGTCGTTCCTCCGGACCCCGCCGCGACAAGATGGTGCCGGCGGACCTCGTCCTCGAGCAGGTCGGCGGTGGTGCTCACGCTGACCTTGGCCGGTGTCATGCGGCCGGCGATCTGGCCGGCGCGCGCGACGTAGTCGGGAGCCAGGATCGCGCGCAGGTCTTTGAGCAGTGTCTTGTTGCTGGATCCCGCGAGGCGTCGCGCCTTGCCGACCTTGAGCGTCGTGACCTGCAGCGCCCAGGCCGGCTGTTCGGCGCCGATCCACAGGACCAGCGTGGGCACGCCGGCCCGCATGCCCGCGGCCGTGGTTCCCGCGCCGCCGTGATGGACGACCGCGCGACAGGATCCGAACACGGTCGCATGATTCACCTCACGGACCACCTTGACGTTGTCACGGTGCGCCGCGGCGCCGAAGTCGGTGACCCCGGCGCAGATCAGCGCCCGCTCGCCCAACTGCGCACAGACGTCGCCGATCATCGCGACCGTGGCGGCGGGGGATTCGACGCGCATGCTGCCGAAGCCGAAGTAGATCGGCGGTGTGCCCGCCGCGATCCACGACGCGACCTCGTCGTCGCACGCCGTGGGCTGCTCGAGCGTCAGCTGGCCCACGAAGGGGCGCCGGCTGTTCCATTCGTCGGCGAGGCCCGGAAAGTAGACCGCGTCGTAGGCCTGGATCTCCAGCGCTTGGTCGTCGATCATCCTCCTGGCCGAGGAGCGCCACGTCTTGGGCAGGCCCAATGCGCGGCGCTGGGTGTCCTCGGCGTCTTTGGTCATCCACCAGTACATCCCGTACAGCGCCCGCATCGTCGTCCGGATCAACGGGCCGGGCACATAGGGGACGAGGTGGCCGTTCACCCGGTGCGGGAAGTGGTGCATCGCGGCCATCGGAATGCCTTGGTACTCGGCGACATTCGCGACGACGCCCTGGTAGGTCTGGCCTGAGACGATCACGTCGGCGCCCTCGGTCAGCGACACCAGCGCCGTGCTCATCTCCGCCCAGCCGCGGGTCAGGTACTCCGCACCCGGCCGCAACACGTTGACCGGGTTCTGGACCCGCCAGAAGTGACGGAAAACGTCCTCGTCCAGCTGGGTGTGCGAGTCTGGCCCGTAGGCGACGGCGGAAAGCCCGACGGATTCGACGAACCCGATCAGGTTGGGCGGCACCGCCATCCGCACTTCGTGCCCCCGGCGCCGCAACTCCAGAGCGACCGCGGCGCAGGGTTCGACATCGCCACGGGTGCCATGAACAGCCAGGACAGCCTTCATCGCCGGTATCGGTTACGTTGCACGCGTGGGCTTGTGGGGCTCGGCGGGCCTCACCTGGCGGCGCGCACCGGTGTCTCGGACAGGCTGCCCGCGACGACCTTGTCGAACGCCGACTTCAGCGCGTCCGTGTAGCGGATCACCGACTCGCGGGCGACCGGATTGTTCGGGAAGGAGACCATGATGGAGACCTCGTCGAACAACCGGAACACCGTCGAGTACATGTAGGCCGGGCTGCGGCCGTCGGTGAACGCGGTCGCGTTCACCCCGTCCAGGGCGGTGGCCACGATCGCGGACAGGGGAGGCAGGCCCGCGTCCATGTAGCTCATCATGGTGAATTGCGGCCCGTGCTTGTGCAGCCACGGGGCGAGCTCGAGCACCTTGTCGAACGGCACGTTCGCGCAGTTCATGTTCGCGTCGAAGGACGCCTGCGCGGCGCGGGCGGTCTCCTCGAACGAGTTGTGGTTGATCGGAACGGTGAACGGCACCACGCCGGTGAACCATCCCACCGTCATGAAATCCGCCGGGCTCTTGCGCTTGTCGGTCGGCGTGAGCCCGTAATAGGTGTCCTCGCCGGACAATTCGTGGTGGGCCAGGGCGGCGCACGCGAACAGGCCGCCACTGAACCGGGCACCGGCCCGCTGGCACAGGGCCTCGAACTGCGCGGTCTGCTCCGGGCCCAGCAACTGCACGGCGTGCACGTCCCCGCCGCACGGGATCGACTGGTCACCCAGGGGCAGCGGGAAGTCGGGCAGGGTCCCGCCGTTGGCCTCGGCGAACTCGATCCATGTGCGCACCTCGGGGGAGTCCAGCGTCATCGACGACACCGTCTTGTGCTCACGCAGGCAGAATTCGTCGTAACTGGCCGCCGGCGGCAGGGTGACCGGCGCCTTGCCCTCCAGGATCGCGGTGTAGTTCATCAGGATCTCGACGTAGAGCCCGGCGATGAGCATCGGGTCGCAGTGCAGGTGGTCGACCACCGCGTACAGCGCGAAGCGTTCGTCGTACTGGATGATGCCGAACCGGAAGCAGTCCCACTGCAGCGGGTCCGGTGTGGCCATGACGTGGTCATCCCACTCGGACTGGGTCAGCTCACCGTACTTCTTGGCGACGAAGTTGATGTCGCGCGGGTTTTCGATGGTGTGCCGGACGATGTCCTTGGGGCCGTTGTACTCGAACCAGCTGTGGTAGGTCGCGTGCCGACGAAGGTGCGCGTTGATCACGTAGGTCATGGCGCGGATGTCGCAGCGGCCGGGAACGTCCCAGGAGCCCATGATCGCCCGCGAGTAGTCGAGCCCCTTCTCCTTGAACTCCACGTAGCCGCGCAGGTGGCCCACCTGCATCGAACTCGGCGGCACCGGACTGGCCGGTGCCTGCTGTGCCTTCGCCAGTGACCCGGGAGTCGGCTGCCACGTCACGACCGATCCCCCGTTCAGGTCCCAGTCGTAGGCGTTCCCCACCCGTAGGCTGTCGTGCTCGGTGCCTCCACCTATGAACACGTGTCCCTCCTCTGTTCCCGATCCTGAAAAACAGGCCACATTGCCGTCCGGATGTTCATCACGCCGGGGCGTCCTCTTTGGGCGCCAGTTTGTCGAAGAGATGATCCGCCAAACCACGCACCGTGGTGATGTCGGCAGATGTGATCCTTACCCCCGTTTGCGATTCGATATGCGTCCGCAACTCCAGGTTGCCCAGGGAGTCGAGGCCGTATTCCGACAGCGGATGATCCACGTCGATGTTGCGACGCAGGATCATCCCGATCTGCTCGGACAGCAGGCGCCGCAGCCGGGTCGGCCACTCCTCGAGCGGCAACTCGGCCAACTCGGCCCGCAGTTTGCTCGAACCCGAACGCTGCTCACCGGCCGTCTTGAACAGCTCGAGGAACTTGCTGCGTTCGGCGAAGGACGCGATCCACGGGGTCCCGACGAGCGGGGTGTAGCCCGTGTACGCCCGGTCGTGACGCAGCAGCGACTCGAACGCGTAGGCGCCCTCGTCCGGTGTGATCGCCGCGCCGCTGCCCTCGGCGAACTCGGCGCCGCGACCGATCTCGGCCCAGGCGCCCCACGCGATCGCGGTGGCCGGCAGACCCTGGGCACGCCGCCACCTGGTGAAGGCGTCCAGCCAGCTGTTGGCCGCCGCGTAGGCGCCCTGACCCGGCGAACCCAGCAGCGCCGCCGCCGACGAGAACAGGCAGAACCAGTCCAGCTCCGCTGTCTGAGGCCGGCGGACGGTGGCCTGATGCAGGTTCCACGCGCCATACACCTTAGGCGCCCAGTCGCGGTCGAGCAACTCGTCGGTGATGTTGATCAGCGTGGCGTCCTCCACCACCGCCGCCGCGTGCAACACGCCACGCAGCGGAAGACCCGTGGCTGTCGCCGTGGCCACCAGCCGCTCCGCGGTGTCGGCGTGGGCGATGTCGCCGCATTCCACGATCACGTCAGAACCTATCGCTCGGACGAGCTCGATCGTTTCATGCGCCTTCCGCGTCGGTTCCGAGCGCGAGCTCAGCACGATCCGACCCGCGCCCGCCGCGGCCATCTTCTCGGCCAGGAACAGCCCCAGCCCTCCCAGGCCGCCGGTGATGATGTAGGAGCCGTCACGACGGAACACCGGTGCCTGCTCGGGCGGGAGTACGACACTGCTGCGCCCGGCCCGCGGGATGTCGAGGATGAGCTTGCCGGTGTGCTCGGCCGCGCTCATCACCCGGATCGCGGTGGCCGCCTCGGCGAGCGGGTAGTGCGTGCTCTCCGGCATCGGCAGCACGCCCTCGGCCGTCAACCGGTACACCGTGCTCAGCAGCTCGCTGACCTGATGCGGGTGGCTCACCGACATCAGGCCCAGGTCGACACCCCAGAACGACAGGTTGCGCCGGAAGGGGAACAGGCCCAGCTTGGTGTCGCCGTAGATGTCACGCTTGCCGATCTCGACGAACCGCCCGCCCAGCGCCAGCAGCTTGAGCCCGGCCAGCTGTGCGGCACCGCTCACCGAGTTCAGCACGATGTCCACGCCGTAGCCGCCGGTGTCCGCGCGGATCTGGTCGGCGAACTCGATGCTGCGCGAGTCGTACACATGCTCGATGCCCATGTCGCGCAACAACTGTCGACGCTGCTCGCTGCCGGCGGTGGCGAAGATCTCTGCGCCCGCGGCGCGGGCGATCGCGATGGCCGCCTGCCCCACACCGCCGGTTCCGGAGTGGATCAGCACCTTGTCGCCGGCCTTGATGCGGGCCAGGTCGGTCAGGCCGTACCAGGCGGTGGCGTGCGCGGTGGTCACCGCGGCCGCCTGCGCATCCGTCATGCCCTCGGGCAGGGTGGTGGCCAGGTGCGCGTCACAGGTGACGAACGTCGCCCAGCAGCCGTGCGGCGACATGCCGCCGACGTGGTCGCCGACCTTGTGGTTGGTCACGTCGGGTCCGACCGCGGTCACCACGCCGGCGAAGTCGGTGCCCAGCTGCGGCAGGATCCCGTCCAGACTCTGGTAACGGCCGAACGCGAGCAGCACGTCGGCGAAGTTGATGCTCGACGCGGTGACCGCCACCTCGATCTGTCCGGGCCCCGGCGGAACCCGGTCGAAGGCGACGAACTCCATGCTCTGCAGGTCGCCGGGCATGCGGATCTGCATGCGCATGCCGTCGTGCTCGTGGACGGCGATGGTGCTCTGGCGCTCCTCGGGTCGCAGCGGCGACGGGCACAGGCGCGCCGTGTACCACTCGTTGTTGCGCCATGCGGTCTCGTCCTCGTCCGGGCCGACCAGCAGCAACTGGCGGACCACCTGCTCGGCGTCGGTGTTCTCGTCGACGTCGATGTGGGTGGTGTGCAGGTGCGGGTGCTCGGCCCCGATGACGCGCAGCAGGCCGCGGATGGCGCCCTGCTCGAGGCTGGGACGGTCGTCGGAGAGCACCGTCTGCGCGTTGCGGGTCACCACGTACAGCCGCGGCGCCTCCCCGTCGAGTTCGGGCAGCTCGCGGGTGATGCGCACCAGGTGGCGGACGTACTCTCGAGCGGCAACAGCCACGCCGGCGCTTTCGGCACCCTCGCCTGCGGAGGCGCCGTTGTGCGGCGCGGTCAGCAGGACGACGCCGCAGAACCCGCCGTTGCCGATCTGGCTGCGCAGCCGTTCGGCGAGGGCCGCGTGTTCGGCGTTCTGCGGCCACGACATCGTGGCGCACTCCGTGTCGTGCAGCTTCATCGCGTCGGTGAACGGCGCCACCAGCAGGTCTGCGGCGTCAGAGGTGCTGATCAGCAGCCACGCTCCGGGCTCGGTGGTGGCCACGTCGGGCAGCGACCGCTGTTGCCATTCCACGGTCAGCAGCCGCTCGCTCATCACGCGGGCGCGCTCGCTGCCCGGCGCGGAGCCGGTGCCCATCTGCAGCCCCCGCACCGTCAGCAGGACGGCACCGTGCTTGTCCAGGAGGTCGAGGTCCGCCTCGACGGCGCCGCCGGTCGCCGCGGTCACCCGCGAATAGCAGTAGCGGGCCGTGTGGACCGAGCCGTAGGCGCGCAGCTGGCGCACGCCCAGCGGCAGTAGCAGGCCGCCGTAGCTGGCGTTGGCGACGCTGGGGTGGGCGGCCACCGACTGGAAGCATGCGTCGAGCAGCGCCGGGTGCACGCCGTAGCTGGTCTGCTGCGTCCGGATCACGCTGGGCAGCCCGATCTCGGCCAGCACCGTGGTGCCGGTGCCCTCGGCGGTGTGCGCGGCGGCCAGGCCGGTGAACGCCGGACCGTACTGAATGCCGCACAGGTCCATCGCGTCGCGCAGGTCGGCGCCTTCCAGGCGGCTCGGGTGTGCCGCGAGCAGGGCGTCCATGTTCTGGGCCGGCGGCTGCTCCTCCTCGTCGATCACGTCGTAGAGCACCGCGCCGGCGCGCCGCACCTGCATGCCCTCCTCGGTGGTCTCCACCGAGAACGTGAGCAAGCCCGGCGCCTCCGCGGTTGCGGTGAGGCTGACCTGGGTTTCCTCGTCCAGCAGCAGCATCTGCTCGAAGCGGACGTCGCGGACTCCCGCGGTCTCGCCGAACACGGTGCGTGCCGCGGCCAGTGCCATCTCGCAGTAGGCCGCGCCCGGCAGGGTGGCCGTTCCGTGGACCTGGTGATCGGCCAGCCAGGGCAGTGCCGCGGTGCCGATCTCGGCCTGCCACACGTGGCGCTCGGGCTCCTCGGGCAGCCGTACGTGCTGGCCCATCAGCGGGTGTACCGCGACGCTGGAACGCAGGGCGCGCGAGCTGTGGCCGTCGCGGCTCAGCAGCAGCGTCCGGTGCGTCCAGGACGGCAGCGGCGCGTCCACCAGGTGCCCGCTGGGATGCAGCACCGAGAAGTCGACTCTGGCGCCGGTGGAGTAGAGGTCGCCCACGAAGCCGCGCATGCCGTGGGACAGCGGCTGCTCGCGCCGCATCGCAGCCAGCGCAGCCACCGTCATGTCCAGGCTCTTGGCGGTCTGGTCGACGGCGTGGGTCAGCAGCGGGTGCGGTGCGAGTTCGCCGAACACGCGGTGGCCGTCTTCCATCGCCGCCTGCACCGCCGCGGAGAAGCGCACCGTGTGGCGCAGGTTGTCGACCCAGTAGTTGGCGTCGCAGTACGGTTCCTCGCGGGGGTCGAACGAGGTCGCCGAGTAATAGGGAACCTCGGGGGTCAGCGGCTCGATGTCGGCGAGGACGTCATAGAGCTCGTCGAGGATCGGGTCCACCTGCGGGGAATGTGACGCCACGTCGACGGCCACCTCGCGGGCCATCACCTCGCGCTGCTCCCAGGCCGCGACCAGCTCGCGGACCGTGCCGGTCGCTCCGCCGATCACGGTGGACTGAGGCGAGGCCACCACGGCCACCACGGCGTCGTCGACGCCGCGGGCCATCAGCTCCGAGAGAACCTGCTGGGCGGGCAGTTCCACCGACGCCATCGCACCGGTGCCGGCGATCGTGGTCATCAGCTTGGAACGTCGGCAGATGACCCGCACGCCGTCCTGCAGGGACAGCGCCCCGGCCACCACCGCCGCCGCGGCCTCGCCCATCGAGTGGCCGATGACCGCGCCGGGCGCCACCCCGTAGGACTTCATCGTCGCCGCCAGCGCGACCTGCACGGCGAACAGCGTCGGCTGCACCCGGTCGATGCCGCTCACCTTCTCGGGTGCCGTCAGCGCCCCGGTCACCGAGAATCCGGACTCGGCGGCGATCAGAGGCTCCAGCTCGGCGATGGTCGCGGCGAAGGCGGGCTCGTGGGCCAGCAGGTCGGTGCCCATCGCCGCCCACTGTGATCCCTGACCGGAGAACACCCAGACGGGGCCCTTGTCGTCCTTGCCGGGAGCCTCCTGGTAAACAGTGTCGCCCGAAGCGACCTCACGCAGCGCCTCGACCAGTTCAGAAGTGGTGCCGGCCAGCACGGCCGTCCGCACGGGGCGGTGCCCGCGCCGATGGGACAGGGTGTAGGCCACATCCGCCATGGTCAGCTCCGACGCGTGCGCGTCGACCCAGTCCGCGAGCCGCCCGGCGGTGTCCCGCAGCGCCTCGGCCGACGATGCCGACAGCGGGAAGAGCAGAGCGCCCTCGCGTCCGGTGGTGATCGTCGCCCCGTTGCGCGACACGGTCCCGGGGGCCTGTTCCACGATGGCGTGCACGTTCGTGCCCGACAGGCCGTACGCCGACACCGCGGCGCGGCGCGGGTTGACGTCGTTGATCGGCCACGGTGTGGTCTCCTGCGGCACGAACAGCCCGGTCCGGATCTGGGCAATCTCCTCGGGCAGGGCCTCGAAGTGCAGGTTCTTCGGCACGATGCCGTGCTGGACGGCGAGCACGGCCTTCATCAGCCCCAGCGCGCCGGCCGCGGCCTGCGTGTGCCCGAAGTTGGTCTTCGAGGCGCCCAGGACGCACGGGCGGTCCACGCCGTACACCTCGGCGAGGCTCGCGTACTCGATCGGGTCGCCGACCGGTGTGCCGGTGCCGTGGGCCTCCACCAGGCCGACCGTCTTGGGGTCCACGCCGGACGCCGCCAAAGCCGCGCGGTACACCGCGGCCTGCGCGTCTCCCGACGGCATCGTGATGTTCGTGGTGTGGCCGTCCTGGTTGGCGGCCGTGCCACGGATCACGGCCAGCACCCGGTCGCCGTCGCGCTGCGCGTCGGCCAGTCGCTTGAGCAGCAGCACCACGCAACCCTCGCCGGTGACGAAGCCGTCCGCCTTGGTGTCGAACGCGTGGCAGTGTCCGGTCCCCGACAGCATGCCCCCGGCCGAGGCGGAGGCCGACCTGCGTGGTTCCAGCATCACGTTGACGCCGCCCGCGAAGGCCATCTCGCTCTCGCCGTCGGCGAGGCTGCGGCAGGCCTGGTGTATGGCGAACAGACCCGACGAACAGGCGGTGTCGATGGTCGTCGCCGGCCCGCTCAGGCCCAGCGCGTAGGCGATCCGCCCGGAGGCCATGCAGGAGATGGTGCCCGGGTTTCCGTACGGTCCGTCGAAGGCGTCGGTGGCGGCGTGCACGAATAGGTAGTCGGCGTAGTTCACTCCGACGAAGACGCCGGTGGCCTCGGCGATCGTGGCCTTGGTGAGGCCGGCGTGCTCCATGGCCTCCCACGCGGTCTCCATCAGCAGTCGGTGCTGCGGATCCATCGCGGTCGCTTCTTTTTCGGAGATGCCGAAGAACTCGGGATCGAAATCGCCGACCTCGTCGAGGAACGCGCCCCACTTGCACACCGAACGTCCGGGCACACCCGGTTCCGGGTCGTAGTAGTAGTCGACGTCCCAACGGTCGGCAGGAATCTCGACGACCATGTCGTCGCCGCGCAGCAATGCTTCCCAGAAGAGGTCAGGGGAGTTGATGCCCCCCGGCAGCCGGCATGCCATGCCAATCACAGCTACCGGAGTAACGCCTGCCCTATCCACTGTCCTTCACCTCTCCTTGCCTATCCGCAGTTCTTATCACTGCCGAACGCTGTTATCAGCGCTTTGGGAAATATCGTTGGATTATCGGTACCGGCTCCGAACATCACAGTGCCGCGCAAACAACCCGTCGACCCCCACGAGGGAAGCCGTGCGTAAGACCTTGGCGCGACCTGCAGCCTAGCGGTTCCGATTCACCTGCACGGAAAAATCGTTCGAACGTACAAAAATTTTACAAACCTTAGGTACATCTCACGTTGACCGACGGGCGTGACTGACTTATCGCTCATGAGGAGATCTCGAGCCTGACATCCATCCTGGACGTTGCGAAACGGCTGCTAGAGGCGGTGTGCGCCAACGTCGTCCGGCATTCGGGGGTTCGGGCAGCGGTGCGGCGGCTGGGTGTGCCAATGGTATGGCCCTCCGTCTCTGGGTGGGCGCACTCCTCGGGGAGCGCACGTCGATGTAACAGGGGACTACCGAATCGGCGATGCTCGGCCGAGTCGTGATCGGGGTGCCGTTGCGTCCCGTGTCCGGCGGCCCCGTCGAGTCCCGGGCGGGCTTCGGTTCGGCGCTGCTGGGAGGGGCTGCTGGGAGGGGCTGCGCGACCGAAACCCGTCCGCGTGAGCATAGGCGTCTGCCAGAATCGGCGCGGGGAATTCGACGAATTGATATGGACAAGTGACGCATTCCACATCAATGCTTGTCGCGCCGTTGGCGCCAAGCGTTACTAAGCGAGTGTTTAATTATGTCGCCAACTGTACCGTTGGGGGGTCGCCGCGAACCGCAGCGCAAACCTGGCCCGATCTCGATGGGTTGCAATGTCATACCGGGTGAAACGGTTTTCCTGCGTAGTGGGTTGAATCGATGCTCCACGCACGGATTCGGCCAGCGATGGTGTGCCGCGGATCCGGTGTGGCTGCCGAACGCGTGTTGGCCGGCAACGTTTTCCGGTGATCTGTGAAATCTATCCCCTGGAAACGGCTGCGCGCGAAGTTGTTTGGTATCAGCCAGAGCCGCGGGGCGCAGGGCGATCGTTCGTTGCGGCCGACGTCGAGGTCCTGGATACCATGGTCGGTGAACGCAATTGATTTCCGCCAGCCCGACGGAGTATGTACGCCATGACGACAGCCCGGGTGCCCAGACTGCCGCTCGACGAAGCCAAGGCCGCCGCCGACGAAGCGGCCGTGCCCGACTACATGGCGGAGTTGAGCATCTTCCAGGTGTTGCTCAACCATCCGCCCCTGGCGCGGGCGATCAACGACCTGCTCGCCACGATGCTCTGGCATGGCGACCTCGATCCGCGGCTGCGCGAGCTGGCGATCATGCGGATCGGCTGGCTCACCGCGTGCGACTATGAGTGGACGCAGCACTGGCGTGTCGCCTTCCGGCTCGGCGTGCCTGTCGAGGACCTGGTCGGGGTGCGCGACTGGCGGCGCCACGGGGCCTTCGGGCCCGCGGAGCGTGCGGTGCTGGCGGCCACCGACGACGTGGTGCGCGACGGTGCCGTCAGTGCGGACAGCTGGGCGGCGTGCCTGTGCGAATTGGGTGGCAACACAAGGGTCCTGGTCGAACTCGTGACCGCGATCGGGGCGTGGCGGATGATCGCGTCGATCCTGCACAGCCTCGAAGTCCCCTTGGAAAAGGGCGTTTCGAGCTGGCCTCCGGACGGTCGGGCACCCGCGCCGAGCGCGTCGTGACGCTCGGCATCCCGGGCGATTCCCGGTCGCGGTGACATGCGCGGCGAAGCCTTGCGCACGACAGATTGACTTATCAGTCACTAAATCTTAACGTCGGCGAATGCGAACCAGGGTCGCCGAACTTCTCGGCGTGGAGTTCCCGATCTGCGCCTTCAGCCACTGCCGCGATGTCGTGGCCGCAGTGACCAACGCGGGCGGATTCGGGGTGCTCGGAGCCGTCGCGCACAGTCCGCAGCGACTGCGCAGCGAGCTGACCTGGATCGAGGAACAGACGGGCGGCAAGCCGTTCGGTGTGGACCTGCTGTTGCCGCCCAGATATGTCGGTTCCGAGCGGGGCGGGATCGATGCCGCACAGGTCTACCACCTCTTGCCCGAGGAGCACCGTGCCTTCGTCGACGACCTGCTCGCTCGCTACGGCGTCGCGGCGTCCGGCGAACAGACGCGCACGCCCTCGGGCGGGCTCAACGTCTCTCCCAAGGGGTACGAGCCGCTGCTCGACGTGGCCTTCGCCCACGACATCAGGCTGATCGCCAGCGCGCTCGGGCCGCCCCCGTCCGATCTCGTCGAGCGCGCCCACGACAACAACGTGCTGGTCGCCGCGCTGGCCGGGACCACCGTCCACGCGCGGCGGCATGTCGCGGCGGGGGTGGACCTGGTCGTCGCGCAGGGTACCGAGGCGGGCGGTCACACCGGTGAGGTGGCGACAATGGTGCTGGTGCCCGAGGTGGTGGACGCCGTCGCGCCGGTTCCGGTGCTGGCGGCCGGGGGCATCGCCCGGGGTCGCCAGGTCGCCGCGGCCCTGGCCCTCGGGGCCGAGGGCGTCTGGTGCGGGTCGGTGTGGCTGACCACCGAGGAGGCCGAGACGGTTCCCGCGGTCAAGGAGAAGTTCCTGGCGGCCGGCTCCTCGGACACGGTGCGGTCGCGGTCGCTGACCGGGAAGCCCGCACGGATGCTGCGCACCGCCTGGACGGACGAATGGGAACGCCCGGACAGCCCGGCCCCGCTCGGCATGCCGCTGCAGAGCGCGTTGATCACCGAGCCGCAGATACGCATCAACAAGGCCGCCATCCAACCCGACGCCAAGGCCCGCGAGCTGGCCACGTACTTCGTCGGCCAGGTCGTCGGATCGCTCGATCGGGTCCGGCCGACGCGTGCGGTCGTTCTCGACATGGTCGAGGAGTTCATCGACACCGTCGGGCGCCTCGAGAGCCTGGTCGAGGAGTGAGCAGCGGCGTCCGCCGTCGCCGCGCGGTCACCGACGAGGACAAATCCCAGCGGCGTGACCAGATTATGACGGCAGCCAAGGAAGTGTTCGCGCACAAAGGATTTCACGCGACCACGATCGCCGACATCGCCAAGCGGGCGAACCTGGCCTACGGCTCGGTCTATTGGTACTTCGACTCCAAAGATGAGCTGTTCCATGCACTGATGGCGGCCGAGGAGAGTGCGCTGCGCGGGCACGTCGGCGCCGCCCTGACCGCGGCCGAAGCCCGAAACGGCGGACATCAGGCGCCGCTGCGGGCAACACTGCACACCGCCGCGCAGGCGACGTTGGAGTTCTTCGAGGTCGACAAGGCCACCGTCAAGCTGTTGTTGCGTGACCCCTACGCGCTTGGCGAGAGATTCGAGAAGCACCTGGGCGGCATCTACGAGCGGTTCGTCGACGGCATCGAAGGCGTCGTTGTCGCGGCGCAGGGGAGCGGCGAGGTGGTTGCCGCCCCGCCCCGGATGGTGGCCTACACGCTGGCCGCGCTGGTGGGCCAGCTCGCGCAGCGGCGGCTGAGCACCGACGACGGCGTCACCGCTGCCCAGGTTGCCGACTTCGTCGTGGCGCTGGTGTTCGACGGGTTGCGTCCGCGTGTACCGACAGGCCCGGCGCCGGGAATTTGACCGCGTCCTACCCGTCGTGCATCATCGAAAATGTATGCACCTCGTTAGGTGAGGCGGCTACACGAATACAGGCCACTGACCCCGAACGTCGAAAGACGCCCCGGGTCAGGACAGCTCCTCCCGGCTTAAGGGTTGAGCCCAGGTGGCTTCCGGGGAACCGGACACGTCGTGTGGTGTCAAAACTCTGACGAGAGGGGTGCTGGTCTCCGACGCTCGTCGGTTTCTGCACTCCATGCGTGCACGCTGATCGTGCGGGTGGTCCGTGCGAGTCGTGAGCGTTGAGGAGGTGAGGGACGCATGAGTTCCAGCGATAGTCCGGGTCGAAGTCCGAACTTCGTCTCGTCCCGATCCGTTCTCCGGCACGACTTCCTCGGCTGAGGTTCTCGCAGCGCCGATCGGCTTGCCCGACAGGCTTTCTGGGGTCGGAACCACTTCGGGATGGGACGCGTCAGTCCAGTTAACTCCCGTTGTGGAAGTCCTCCAGGAGGCGATGATGACCGCAGTCCTCTACGACGAAGTGGCGCGCCCTGCGCCTGTCCGCGAGTTGACGGTGGTGCGCGACACCGATGCGGTCGTGGCGCCCGAGCGCGCGAAGCCGGCGCGCCGGCCCGACAGCCGGCCGTTCGGCGGGGACCCCCTGGTCGACGGTGCGGCCCGCCTGCTGAGCGTCCCGCTGCGGCACCTGTACGCGGCGCTGTGGCGCGTCGGCGTGCTCGAAGTCCGGGCCTGAGCCCCTCGGGTCGCACCCGCATGCGCGGTGCATGAGTAGAATCGTCGCAACGGCGCCGATCCGGCCATCACCGGGGAGCCTTCGGAAGAACGGCCATCCCGGCCCAGTAGAACCGAACGGGTAGGCCCGTCACAGCCTTTCAATGAGCGGCCACGCGAAAGTGCGGCAAGCGGGGTGGTACCGCGGCGCTCGCGCACCCAGCGCGTCGTCGTCCCTGTGACAGCATGTGGCACAGGAGACGACGCGCGACGTGAACGACAGGGCTTATCCCAAACTGGCCGTCGGGGCGCCCGACTTTCCGGCGCTCGAACTCGAGGTTCTCGACTTCTGGGACCGCGACGACACCTTCCGTGCCAGCATCGCCCGCCGTGACGGCGCCCCGGAATACGTCTTCTACGACGGGCCGCCGTTCGCCAACGGGCTGCCGCACTACGGGCACCTGCTCACCGGATACGTCAAAGACATCGTCCCGCGGTATCGCACCATGCGCGGCTACAAGGTCGAACGCCGCTTCGGCTGGGACACCCACGGGCTGCCCGCCGAGCTGGAAGTCGAGCGCCAGCTCGGCATCACCGACAAATCGCAGATCGACGCGATGGGCATCGCCGCGTTCAACGAGGCCTGCCGGGAGTCGGTGCTGCGCTACACCGACGAATGGCAGGCCTACGTCACCCGGCAGGGACGCTGGGTGGATTTCGGCAACGACTACAAGACGCTCGACCTGCCCTACATGGAGTCGGTGATCTGGGCGTTCAAGCAGCTGTGGGACAAGGGTCTGGCCTACGAGGGCTACCGGGTGCTGCCGTACTGCTGGCGCGACGAAACCCCGTTGTCCAACCACGAATTGCGGATGGACGACGACGTCTACCAAAGCCGCCAGGACCCCGCCGTCACGGTGGGCTTCCCGGTGGCCGGCGGCGACCTCGACGGGGCCTACCTGCTGGTGTGGACGACCACGCCGTGGACCCTGCCGTCGAACCTGGCGGTCGCGGTCAACCCGGACGTGACCTACGTGGTCGTCAGGGCCGACGATCGGCGTTACGTGCTGGCCGAGGCGCGACTGGGCGCCTACGCACGCGAATTGGGCCGCGAATTGGGTGAGGAGCCCGAGATCCTGGGCACCTGCCGGGGTGCGGACCTGCTCGGCGTGCGCTACCTGCCGCCGTTCCCGTATTTCATGGAACCAGAACCGGGGCGAGCCAAGGCATTTCAGGTGCTCCCGGGCGAGTTCGTGACCACCGAGGACGGTACCGGCATCGTGCACATGGCGCCGGCCTACGGCGAGGACGACATGGCGGTTTGCGAGGCGGCCGGCATCGTGCCGGTCACCCCGGTCGACTCCAAGGGCCGCTTCGACGCAGCGGTCCCGGACTACCAGGGGCAGCACGTCTTCGACGCCAACGCGCAGATCATCCGGGACCTGAAGAACGGCACCGGCCCGGCCGCGGCCAACGGCCCGGTGCTGCTGCGCCACGAAACCTACGAGCACCCCTACCCGCACTGCTGGCGTTGCCGCAACCCGCTGATCTATCGGGCGGTGTCGTCCTGGTTCGTCTCGGTCAGCGAGTTCCGGGACCGCATGGTGGAGCTCAACCAGCAGATCACCTGGTACCCCGAACACGTCAAGGACGGCCAGTTCGGCAAGTGGCTCCAAGGCGCCCGCGACTGGTCGATCTCGCGAAACCGCTACTGGGGCACGCCGATCCCAGTGTGGAAATCCGACGACCCAGCCTATCCCCGCATCGACGTCTACGGCAGCCTCGACGAGCTGGAGCGCGACTTCGGGGTGCGCCCGGACAACCTGCACCGGCCCTGCATCGACGAACTCACCCGGCCCAATCCCGACGACCCGACCGGTCACAGCACCATGCGGCGCATTTCCGACGTGCTCGACGTGTGGTTCGACTCGGGGTCGATGCCCTACGCGCAGGTGCACTACCCGTTCGAGAACGCGGAGTGGTTCCAGACGCACTACCCGGGTGACTTCATCGTCGAGTACATCGGGCAGACGCGGGGCTGGTTCTACACGCTGCATGTGCTGGCCACCGCGCTGTTCGACCGCCCGGCGTTCAAAACCTGTGTGGCGCACGGTATCGTGCTGGGGTCCGACGGTCAGAAGATGAGCAAGTCGCTGCGCAACTATCCCGACGTCACCGAGGTGTTCGACCGCGACGGCTCCGACGCCATGCGCTGGTTCCTGATGGCCTCGCCCATTCTGCGCGGCGGCAACCTGATCGTCACCGAGCAGGGCATCCGCGAGGGCGTCCGGCAGGTGCTGTTGCCGCTGTGGAACGCCTACAGCTTCCTGGCGCTCTACGCGCCCAGAGTGGGTACCTGGCGCACCGACTCGGCGCACGTGCTGGACCGCTACATCCTGGCCAAGCTTGCGGTCCTGCGCGAGGATCTCACCGAGGAGATGGAGTCCTGCGACATTTCGCGGGCCTGCGAGCATCTGCGCCAATTCACCGAGGCGTTGACGAACTGGTATGTGCGACGGTCACGTTCTCGGTTCTGGGCGGAGGACCCCGACGCCGTCGACACCCTGCACACCGTGCTGGAGGTGACTTCGAGGCTGTCGGCTCCGCTGCTGCCGTCGGCCACCGAGATCATCTGGCGCGGTCTGACCGGCGGGCGGTCGGTGCACCTGACGGACTGGCCGGACGCGGGCGTCGTGCCCGCCGATGCGGACTTGGTGGCCGCGATGGACGCGGTGCGTGACGTGTGCTCGGCGGCGTCCTCGCTGCGCAAGGCCAAGAAACTGCGGGTCCGGCTGCCGCTGTCGAAACTGACTGTGGCAGTGGAGGACCCGCAAAGGCTTGAACCTTTTGCCGGGCTGATCGCCGACGAGCTCAACGTCAAGGCGGTCGAGCTGACCGATGCCATCGACACCTACGGCCGTTTCGAGCTGACCGTGAACGCCCGGGTGGCCGGGCCGCGGCTGGGCAAGGACGTGCAGGCCGCGATCAAGGCGGTCAAGGCCGGTGACGGCGTCGTCAACCCGGACGGCACCCTGACCGCCGGGCCGGCGGTGCTGCAACCGGGGGAGTACAGCTCACGGTTGGTGGCCGCCGACCCGGACTTCACCGCGGCGCTGCCCGACGGGACCGGTCTGGTGGTGCTGGACGGCACGGTGACCCCCGAGCTGGAGGCCGAGGGCTGGGCCAAGGACCGTATCCGCGAGTTGCAGGAGTTGCGCAAGTCGACCGGCCTGGACGTCTCCGACCGCATCGCCGTGGTGATGTCGGTGCCCGCGCAGCGCCTCGATTGGGCAACGACGCATCGCGACCTGATCGCCGGCGAAATCCTGGCCACCAGTTTCGAATTCGGCGCGCCCGGACCGGACGCCGTCGCGATCGGCGACGGCGTCCTGGTGAGTCTGAGCCGCAATTGACGTTGTGCGGACACTGTGCGAGAGGAGCGTCGATGTCGTATCTGGTTGCGGGCCCGGATCTGATGGCGGTGGCGGCGGCGAATCTGGAGCGGGTGGGTGCGGCGCTCACCGAGGCGACCGCGGCCGCGGCCGCCCCGATCGCCGCGGTGGCGCCCGCCGGCGCCGACGAGGTGTCGCGGGCCGTCGCGGCGCTGTTCTCCCGCGTCGGGCAGGTCCACCAGGCGCTCAGTGCGGGGGCAGCGGCATTGCACGGGAAGTTCGTGCAGACTCTGACCGCGGCGGCCGATGCCTACGCGGGCGCCGAGGCCGCCGTTGCCGCGCCCCTGCAAAGCGCCGGCAACGCCGTCGCTCTGTCCGCGGCACCTGCGAACCCCGCCGGCGCGGTGGCGCTCATCATGGGGCCCAGCGGCATCCCCGTACCGCCCGGCACCTACCTGCGGGCCGTGAACGACTTGTATGTCCAGCTGCTCGATGCGGGTGCCTCCCCGGTGTCGTTGACGACGCCCGAGGGGCTCTATCCCATCACCGGCGTCAACAGCCTGCGCTTCGACACGTCGTTGACACAGGGCGTGGCCACGCTGTACTCGGCGATCTTGCACCAGATTTCCCTCGGCAACCACGTCGACGTCTTCGGCTACTCACAAAGCTCGACCTTGTCCTCGCTGGTGATGTCGCAGCTCGCGGCAGATCACGTGCCGTCCGGCGATGTGTCCTTCATCCTCGTGGGCGACCCGAACAATCCCAACGGGGGCTTTCTGGAACGCTTTGTCGGAGGGTTCGTTCCCAGCCTCGGCCTGACGTCCACCGGCGCGACCCCGAGCGACCTGTATCCGACCACGGTGTACACCAGCGAGTACGACGGATTCGCCGATTTCCCGCAATATCCGATCGATTTGCTGTCCGACCTGAATGCCTACGCAGGCATGCTTCTCATTCACACCACGTACGGCAGCCTCACTGCGCAACAGATTTCCAGCGCCACCGATCTGGGCACCTACGGCGACACCACCTACTACATGATCCCCAACAACAACCTGCCGCTGCTGGACCCGTTGCGGTGGATCCCGTTCGGCAATCCGCTGGCGGACCTGATACAACCCGATCTCAAAGTACTGGTCGATCTCGGTTATGGCAGCACGACCCAGGGTTACTCGCCCGGCGCGCCCAACGTGCCGACACCGTTCGGGCTCTACCCGACCAACGTCAGCCCGGCCGACGTCTTGTCCGCGCTGGCCCAAGGGGTACCGCAGGGAGTCGCCAAGGCCGTCTC